>JAAETI010000863.1 GCA_024228555.1 bacterium
GGCCTAGATATACGATGCCGATTCGATATATACTCTGTGCATGAGTAAGCATCTAGTAGACATTGACGAGGAAGCGTTGAGCAAGGCGCGGGCAGAACTCGGTACAGCCACGATCAAGGAAACGGTGAACAAGGCGCTCCTTGTCGCTGCCGGCCCCCGAGACCCCCGCGTGACACATGCCCTTGACGTACTTGCCAACGCCGACCTCGTCGACCGCTCTGAGGCGTGGCGTTGAACCACCTGCTCGACACAAGCGTGCTGACCCGGTTAGGCAAGCCTTCAGTCCGCGCTGTGGTCGAGCCGCTGGCGACCATCGGCCGAGCTGCCCGCGCCGGGATCAGCGATCTCGAGATCGGCTATTCGGCCCGCAACGACGGCGAATGGGACACCCTCGTCGGTGCACTTGACGCCTTCGTGCTTATCCAAACCACAGCAGATCACTTCGAGCGGGCACGTCAGGTCCAACGTCTATTAGCCGCCAACGGTCAACGAGGCCGCAAGATCCCGGATCTGCTCATCGCTGCCGCTGCAGAGCAAGTTGGCTATAGCGTGTTGCACTACGACGCAGACTTCGACCTCATTGCATCCATGACCGGACAACCATGCCAATGGGTGGTACCACCAGGCAGCGTTGACTAGCCCAGCAGCCAACCTCCCCAAACCTCAAAAACACGACCTTCGCATCATCGCGAAAGCCCAAGTGGATTACAGGCATTTTCTGTGATCTGCGGCGTGTCATGCGAGGTATGGACAACCGTGTAGCATCAAGGTAAGTTGACGTCATGGATCCTGTGATTCTGGGAAGTGCCCGCAAACACGGGGTCGGTGACAATGACATGCTCCACGCCTACCGCAATCCAATCCGGATCTTCGACCTGGACGATCTCGTCATGCTGATCGGCGCTGACGAATCCGGACGGCTGTTCGAGATAGGTGTCGTGGCAGGTGAGGGCATTGACTTCATCGTCCATGCGATGGAAGCCCAGCCGAGATTCTTGAGGAGGCGCTGATGCCAAGATCTATCCAAGAGATCCTCGATCACGCCGACGAACTGGCGCAACGATTCGAGGACTACGAACCCACAGCAGGGGACGAACGACCCGTCGAGGAATACCTTCTCGAGCGCGCTGCGTTGGAGCGTGCTCGCAGCGAACGCCAGATCCTCGACGCAGTGGTCGCGGCACGAACAGCGGGAATCCCGTGGATCAAGATCGGCGACTTGCTGGGGACCTCCGCGCAGGCTGCACAGCAACGCTACGGAGCTGTCGTCGAACAGGTGTGATCCCAATCCAGTCACATCACTCATCGGTAACGGTGA
>JAAETI010000864.1 GCA_024228555.1 bacterium
ATCCGGATCTCAAATAGGGATCGTTCAACGAGACAGTCCCCGGTGAAAAGTGGGGGAGCGTTGACCAGGTCAAACGGTGTCGCATATAACCCGCCCGATATGATGTTGCGATCAGGGGGGCTATGTGAGACACTGGTTGTGATTGTTGGGAACGGTCCCGACGGGCCAGCACCTTGGAGGTGTGGGTAGTGGTACTGATTGGGTATGCCCGCTGCTCGACCGATGACCAGGACCTGACCGCTCAACGCCAGGCCCTGGCCGAGCTCGGTGTCGGTGCTGATCGGATCTATTTGGATCATGGGCTCACGGGCGCTAACCGTGACCGGCCAGGACTCGCTCAGGCTCTGGCCGCTGTACGCAGTGGCGACACGTTGGTTGTACCGAAACTCGATCGCTTGGCCCGTTCGGTTCCTGATGCTCGAGATATTGGGGACTCGCTGGCAAAGAGGGGAGTGGCTCTCTCCCTCGGTGGGCAGATCTATGACCCGAACGATCCGATGGGGAAGATGTTCTTCAACATCTTGGCCACGTTCGCCGAGTTCGAGTTGGACCTGATCCGGGCCCGGACCCGGGAGGGAATGGCGATCGCCAAAGCCAAGGGCAAGCTCCGCGGTCGCCAACCCAAACTCTCGAAGAAACAGCAGACCGAGCTAGTACGGATGTACAACAGCGGTGAGCACACCAGCAGTGACCTAGCCGACATCTTCAAAGTCTCACGAGCGACCATCTACCGGACCCTGAAACGCACCACCCCAACACCCACCAAACCACCAGCCAACACCGAACCCGACCAACCCCCAACAGGTACCCCCAGCAGCAGTAACGCTGATACCGCTGTGGCGTCGAAGTCGTATCCGTGGGTGGTGGAACTGGTACCGGTCGCTGGGGGCACCCCAATGGCATGGTCGGGGCATACCACCGAGACCGGCGCAGAGCGGATGTTGGCCTCGATCGCCAAAGTCTGGCCTCGCCAAGGCAGCCAGATTCGTAGCCGATGGCTCTGGAGTACCGCCCCAGCCGAGGACCGACAGCCCCTGTTCACCAACCGACAACAAGTCCTCCGACACGCTGGCGACGTGATGTGTTACGACTCCGCCCCCAACTGGGGAGACGACGCTGTCCTCACCAGCACTGCGACCGACCCAGCGAAGGGCCTAGTAGCGATCACGATCGAACCAGGCCACCGCCCAATCGGTGAACCTCTCAATGGTGTCTACGACACCACCCGCCTCGACGGTGATGACCACTGGCACGGCCTCTACCTCACCGACCTTGTCACCGCTCTGTTCGGCCCCGTCGGCCCCTCTCAAAGCCACATAGGTATCGACCTCGACCACTACCACTTCAACCAGATCCTCACCACCATCGCCGGCCCGGCCGGCACCAACTGGACAATCCCACTCGACCAAGTCCGTCAAGCATTCCTAACCACTGGACGATTCCTCAACCTGAGCGGCTCATGACGAGCCACAATCGAAACGCCGATCTCAAGGCAGCAGTGCGGCAACTCGACGACCGCGGCTTGACAGCCATCGAGCTAGGGCCATCCCATCCGCCTAGCGACTCTATGTCCCTATGGTGGGAAGCCCATGGGTCTTGACGAGTCTGTCCTACTGGAGATCCGCGAGGCTGCTGAGATAGCGGCACAAGGCGAGCTTGGTCGCTGGCATGGCCTAGGTATAGAAGCCAGCGACATCGCTATGGAGGTTGTCGCGAAAGTTCTCGAATCTCAGACTATGCCAGATAACCCAAGGGCCTACGGGACAACATTCGCCCGCCGACTGGTATGGACCAGGGTCAGATCGACGCTACGCCGGGGATCTCGCGAGCATGCGTACACCGCTCGGCAGGTGACTAGCGAGTCAGACGATGTTGTCGCTCGTCGGCTGGGTCAAGGCGTTACTGCTGCGCAGGTGACTACTACGCTCCGCTATGCGCTTGGGATCGGCGACCAAGTCGGTGTACGGGTAGTCGTTACGTGGCTACGACTGGCAGAGGAGCTGGGCGAAGCCCCAACTGCTGTGCGGGTTGCCGATGAAACCGATCCGCCGGTGACCCGTCAGACTGTCGCCGCCGTATTGAAGCGCTTTCGTTCCTACCTGGCCGCGACTGGAGCGGAGGTCGAACCGTTCTAGTCTTGACGATCGAGGAAAGTTCTTAACATCTGTCCAGGTCGGCGGCATCAATAGATAAGGACCGATCACGGTGATCGGAGAGGACATAGGAGTAGGAGTCCGATGGTCAGCGTATTTGAAGGGCCAAGTTCAGGAACTAGCTTTCTGGAGCCCTTCCCTAGGGAGTTGATCGAGCGGCTAGCCCTACTGCACGGAGCTGACAAGCAAGCGATCGAGCTTTCTCTGCAGGTCCTTCCGTTCGGATTCAGAGCGCTACTGCACGCTACGGGCAACGCCGACCAACTCGATGACGGTACGTGGCAGCTGACCGACGCTGGTATATCCCTCCTCGACACGTGTTATGACGCAGCAGGGGACGTCGTAACGTCTCATCTTTCAGAGCTAGACCTAGCGATCGACGATCTCTGATTAGCGCTTCCCCAACTGGTTGGAGGTTCTTGGGGCCTTTTACCCTGTTTGAGAACAGCTAAGACCAAGGGCTATTCTCCAATCAGGAGGGCAGCCGTCGCATGACCGATCGAGAGACCTCTAGTCGGTTGCGGAGCCGGTGAATGGCGGCTCGCGCTGGCTTGCAGACGATCATGCCGTTACTCAGATCCTCAGCCCAGGGGCAAAGCCCCGAGATATCATCGACGCTATTGCTCACGGTCTTTCCTTGGGTGACTTCGAGGGTGTGCGATTGGCCGTGGAGTGGCTGGCGATGGCTGAACACCTCGGAGTGGCACCACACCCAGGGGCAGTAGCCAACAGGCCCAACTCCCATGCGACGGCTCGACAAGTGGCCGAGGCACTGGCTCGGTTCCGCAAGTACATGTTGGCAGTACGCCGATGATCATAGAACTGCTCGTCGCAGGGCTCTTCGCCGCAGGATCCTGGGCAATTGGGATCCCACCCCACGACTACCAGTTCTACGGTCGCTGGCTACGTGCCCGCTACGTAATCATCGTGATCTTGAGCCTGGTCGCGAACCTTGCTGCAGCTGGGCTGGGTTATGTCGTTGTCAGCCTGCTTGACTGGCCATCCGCCGAGGACACACACGCGATCTGGCGAGGTCTTGCCATGGCTGGCATTGGTCAGGCAGCGGTCAGGGTGCAGTTCACGAAGCTACCCAGCGCCGGAGCCGGGATCACCTTCCTCGGTAGCCTCATCGGCTGGATCAACAAGCTACGCGACCTTTGGCTCAAGACCGCTGTAATGGACGCTCTTGAACCCCTCACAGCAAAACAGCTTGCTCTCGCCGCCCGTAATATCATTGGCGAACACCTCGGGATCGATAGTGCTATCGAAGGCCGAGCCAAGGAGTCGTTTACCAACGACTTGACTGAAACCGTCAAACAACTCAAGAGCGCAGACCACGAAGTTGTTGACGACGCGATCACTTCGCTTCGATCCACACTCCGGCTATTGATCGCACGCTACACGATCCTCCGCCGCACGATCGAAGGCGGCAACGGTGTGACCACTCAATGAGCGGGCTGACGAACCTGGCCGCTACCCGTTTGGTTCAGTCACTGCGCCGCCGAAGGCGGCCCGTACTAGAACTTTGGTGACCGGGGGCGTGGGTGCTGCTGTTTGAGTGCTGCGCGAGTGGCCGCGAGTATCTTTTTCGCTACCTCCGGGGGCGCTATAGCGCCTGAGGGCTTGGGAATCGCAGGGCTGGCGTTGATAAGACGCGCCGCCTCGGGCGGCGACGATCCAAGCGTTTCACCAGCTCTAGCCCATGTCGATGGGGGTGAGGGCGTGACCTGTCGGACGCCCACCCCAGATTCATACCTAGAAGGCTTAGAGGACATCAGTGTCCTCTTGTTCAAATGACGGCGCCGAACAGGGCACGAGGGCGCACCCACAACGAGACGACCGGCCTTCTGATCGGCCAGCAGGTACCGGTTGGTGGGCCGTGACCACACCCCGTCACGAAGTCGGGGCGTCGACCGGTACACGGTGACCACACCCAGGGCTTCCAACACGACAAGCCACCGCCGCACGGTGCGGTCTGTCACCCCGCAGTCGTTCGCTAACGTCTTCTGCGAGGCATACGGGAGCTTGTCTGACACCACGGCGTACTTGGCTAACGCATCAACCAATGGTGACGCATGGCGGAGCCCTCGTGATGCCACCACCGGCCGGCACAGAGCGGCCCGTAGAGCCACCTCACGGCGCCGCTG
>JAAETI010000865.1 GCA_024228555.1 bacterium
GACGACGAAGACCTATACCGGTCTACGCGTTCGCGTCCATCTCGTTCGAAGAGGCTACGAGATGGGTGTCAAGATCACTCCGGCAGAGATGCAGGAGCTGGTCATCACGAAAGACGACGCATTGCCGGGAGTGATTCTCGCGCGGCCCCTTACTTCTTCCCGCTCGGGTCACCCTCTTTCCAGGGTGGTGTGAAGGTCTCCTCTTTCTGAGACTGAGCCTTCCGTTCCTTCTGTGGCACTTCGACGAGGAAGACCGTGATGCCGACGGGATCTTGGCGGCGCCGCTGGTAGATCAAGTGGATGGGGTCGCCGGCCATCTTGGAGCTGAGCAGCATCTGCAGGTGGAAGGAGTTCTTTACCTCCTCCTTGTCGATCTCGAGGATCGTGTCGCCGCGCTTGAGTCCGACTGTTTCGGCCGGGCTCTTTGGGATGACGGCATGAACCCTGGCGCCGGGTCCCAAGAACTCCGGTGCGATTTGGATCCCCATCCAAGCACGGTGAAGGATCTCACCCTCTTGCATGCGCTCGATCAGGTCGGTGATGTCTGCGATGGTGCTGCAAAAGCCGATGCCGGAGTCATACCAATCGACTCCCACGTCACGCCCAGAGGGTGAGAGGGGGACTGAGATTCCGAGGATGGGCCCGTGGACGTCGATGAGTGGACCACCGTAGTTGGCGGGGGATGTGTTTGCGTCGGTTTGGATGGCGCGCGTGAACAAGCGGGTCGGCGCGGAGACGACTCCCATGTGCACACTTGGACGGTTCACTCCAAGGGTGCGGCCGAGGACGAAGGCCCACTGA
>JAAETI010000866.1 GCA_024228555.1 bacterium
CCTGACTGCTTCTGAGTCTCGGGTTCGTGACACTGACATGGCTGAAGAGATGGTGTCGTTTACACGTCATCAGATCATGGTCCAAGCAGGCACCGCAATGCTTGCCCAGGCCAATCAGGTCCCATCAAGCGTCTTGTCGCTCCTCCAGTAGTAGGGAATAGGAAATCCACCTATCGAAGGGGGCGGCCCATCAGCCGCCCCCTTCCTTCTTGCCTCTTCTTGTTCTTGCGTAGCTGGCCGCGCATTATGCGCGGCGGCGTACGCAGGAACCCTCGGTGTGAAACTCCACTTGAATCGCAGCGCCGCTCGCCGACTGGTTTCTTTGGTAACCCACAAGGAGCCTCAATGCACATCGTCATCCTGGCTTACGGCCCCAGCCAACTGACGAAGCGCGCCAAGAACCGAGCTCACAAACTGGCGGGACCGTCGAAGACCGTTGCGGTGGTACCCGCTTCTGCTGCCGGTCTCGGCGACGGAATGTCTGCAACCACCACACCTATCGGAATGGATGGCATCCGCGGCGTCCTCAGCGATCTACCCAATGAACCAGTGATGATTATCCACGACGATGTTGTGATCACGACCAAGGGAATCATGGCCCTGCAGCGGGCCCTCGATGAGGGCTCTTCAATCGCAATCCCCTACAGCAATGACCCCAACACAGATCACTTCATTGGCGCCCTGCCGACCGACAAGGCTGCCGAGCGTGGTCTCAACCACGCAGCAGTACCCGACACGACCAAAGCCAGCACCCTGATTCGCCCCATGTGCGTCGCCGGCCAGAAGGACGACATCCTCGGCCTCCTGGCCGAGCCATTGGTCGACCCGCATGCGACAATCCAGTCCGCCGAGTACGGTTTCGTCATTGCTGCCGGTGCGGTTGCCGCACACTCCTCTTCGTGTCTGCACCGCCTGGCTGTTCACGATGACGAACGTCCGCTGCTTGTTGCTGCCTTGATCGTCAAGGACGAAGAAAAGATGTTGCCGGATTGCCTGGAATCGCTCACCCCCCTCTGCGATCGCATCGAGGTCTGCGACACCGGGTCTACCGACAACACAATCGCAATCGCCAAAGCTGCCGGCGCCAATGTGATCGAACGGGAATGGCCAGACGATTTTGGCAAGGCGCGCAACTACGTCCTCGACCAGTGTCGCGATGCTCGCTACATCCTCGTCATCGACGCAGATGAACGCGTGAGCTGCCCCGACCCTGAACACGCCCGCGCCTACCTGTCGACATACTGGCGCGAGCATCCCGCGTTTAGCGTGGATGTCGACAACGTCACCTCAGACGGCAACGACATGTACGGCGTGCTGTCGGTCCGTCTGTTCCACGGTTCGGGCACCGAATACCGTGGCGCCATTCACGAGGTCGTCTACAACGTCGGTGACCCAGCGCCGATCGCCGGCAACCATCTCGACCTCCTCAATGTGGTGCACTACGGCTACTCCCATGAGGTAGTGGCCGAGCGCGACAAGTCGAACCGCAACCTCGAGTTGGCCGAAGCGCAATACGGAGCAACGGGCGATGCCCGCGCAGCCGTCCATCTCGCCCGTTCCCTCAGCTACGCAGGCGAGTCGCCAGAACGGGCGCTTCAACTACTGGAGCAGAGCCTGGCGGAGATCACCAACGGCTCGCCCTCCACGAGAGCGCAAATCATGTCGCTGATGGCAGATCGCTGCCTGGAGCTCGGGCAAGACCAAAGGGCGTTCGACCTGGCCGAGCAGTCGCTTGACCTCCTGCCGATCGACGACACCGCGGCCGGGCTGCTCGCCACGGCCGCCTCACGCCTGGGGAACTACGAAGCCTTCGTAGTGATCGCCGAACGGATCAATGGAGCCCCCTCCGCACGCGAAGTGATTCGTGTTGATCACAACCGCACCATCTACCGCAATCACCTCGCCGCCGCATACGCTCACCTCGGCCGCACCGAGGAAGCGGTGAGCGAGACGTTTGGCATTCTCGACGACACGCCTGCTGGCTTCCACATGTGGGACCGGCTGATCGAGTGTCTTGATGCTGCGTATGGCGCAGCCGCTATCGAGGTCCTCGCCCCGCTGGCGGTCAAGGACCCAACCGGCGGATTCCTCGAGCCGTTGATCAGGCACTATCCGACTGACGCAACGGCAACGTTCTGCGCCCGCTACTCGTCTCTGGGTGGAACGATTGCCGAAGCAACTCGAGTCGGTCTGCTCGCCGCTGCGATGTCGGGCAGCGAGGCCTCTTTTGCGACGCTGGCGCATACCGCCAATCGTCTCGAATCATCGACTCGGGCCGAGTTGACTCAGCGGATCGCCGGTCACGGGCGTGCCGATCTCGCCGCATTGCTCGACCAGCAATCAGCCGCCCCCGTCTAGCCGGGCCTCCCGGTACAACACAAAGGGGCGGGCGCTGTAGCACCCGCCCCTTTTGAGTTCTTGGCTTGGTTAATCCGAGCTGGCCTCGGCAACGTCGGTGCCACCATATTGCTCGGCCGCCGCCTCGCGGGGGGTCGTGGCTCTCCGCAACAGGGTGTAGCCGAACACGCCGGCAAGACCCGATCCAATGAAGATTCCAATCTTGGCTGAGTCGGCAAGGGCCGCATCTGTGAACGCCAACTCGGTGACAAACATCGATACGGTGAAACCGATCCCGGCAAGAGCCGCCAGACCGATGATCTGCGTCCAACCGGTTTGCCGCGGGAGTTTGCCAAAGCCAACCCGAACAGCAATCCAAGTGGCCACACTGATCCCAACCAACTTGCCGATCAGGAGTCCCGACGCAACGCCAATCGTGACCGGACTGGTCAGAGCGTCACTGATACCGTTCTCGAAATCGGCGAAGCGAACGCCGGCGTTGGCAAGAGCAAACAACGGAACGACCACGAACGACGACCACGGCGTTAGTGAGTGCTCGAGACGATCCAGCGGAGATATGGATTCGCGCGCAATTGAGGACAGTTGCGATGCGTCGTAGTCGAGGCGTTCACGATGGTTCGGAGCGGCTCGATTCATCTCGAATCGGCCGAGGATCCAGGTCGAGCGACGGTAATAGTCCTCTTCGGAGTACAGCGGGAACACCGGAGTCATCAGCCCAAGCGCAACACCCGCAAGTGTCGCGTGAACGCCAGACTCGAAGATGAAGAACCAGATGATCACGCCGGTGACTCCGTAGAAGAGCATCGATCGGATCCCGGCCCGCTGCGCCAGATAAACCAGCCCGAGGCTGATAAGACCCAGCGCCAGCCACAGCATTGCAAGATCATCGGTGTAGAAGATGGCGATCACCAAGATGGCGCCAATATCGTCGGCAATCGCAAGTGCCAGCAAGAACAGCTTGGCTCCGGTGGAAACCCTGGTTCCAAGAAGAGAGATGACACCAACCGAGAACGCAATGTCGGTGGCCATCGGGATGGCCCACCCGTCGGCGGCTTGGCCACCCTCGTTGGCAACGAATATCAGATAGATCGCAGCGGGAACGATCATCCCGCCGAGTGCGGCGATTGCAGGAAGAGCAGCCTTCTTCGGGTCACGTAGCTCACCAACAACCATCTCACGTTTGATTTCGAGACCGACAACAAAGAAGAAGATCGCCATGAGTGCATCGTTGACGATGTGCTTGAAGGACTCCTCGAAATGGAATGAACCGATTTCGAGGTGAATGTGGGTGTCCCAGAACTCCTTGTAGCTCTCTCCAAATGGTGCGTTGGCCCAGATGAGGGCGATCGCCGCAGCAATGAGGAGGATCGAACCAGACGACGCTTCAATCTGGGAGAAACGCATGATCGGACGCACGAACCCCTTTGGGATCTTCTGGTCCGAATGGATCCAAGTTTCGTGCAGTCGTTCTGTCTCGGGCGCCATGCCTACTCCTGTTCATCAGCTCCGGGCACGGCCCATCTGACCTACGTTGGTTCCTATCAACGTCGGCACAACCAGGGAGAAGTAAACGCTCCCATGCGCAGATAGTCCGGCGGTCTGAGCACCAGAAACGATATCAGCTCTGCCGCGTCTCGCATCCACTCTTGGATGACCGACCATTGGGGAGCGCTACCATCGCCTCCCATCCCGTCCTGCCCACGCTAAGGACCGCACCTTGCTGATCTCTTTCCTCTACGTTGCAGTCGGTCTCATCCTGCTCATGGGTGCTTCCGACCGCTTCGTCGAAGCTGCGGTCAGGCTGGCAAGGGCGCTCGGTGTATCGATCGTCTTGATCGGAGCACTGATCGTCGGGCTGGGGACCTCGCTCCCCGAACTGCTGGTGTCGGTAATCGCAGGCGCCGACGGCAAAGTCGATGTGGCCATGGCCAACGTCACCGGCTCCAATGTCGCCAACGTCACACTTGTGCTCGGTACGGCCGCAATCGCGGCGCCGATAATGAGCAGGACAAGAATCCTGAGACGCGAAGGCGTTCTCATGTTCTTTGCGGTCTCGGCACTCGCTGGAGTGCTGTGGGATGGAGAAATCTCACGCATCGAAGGCGGAGGCCTTCTGCTCGGTATGGCTGTTGCCTTGGTGCTGCTGATTCGTTGGTCGGCAACCGACGTGGACGGCATCATCGAACTCGAAGAAGGGCAGGAAGCTCACTCCGTGCCCGGTGAACTTCTGATAGGTCTCGCTGCTCTCGCGGTGACGGTGTTTGCAGCCCGTCTCCTCCTCGATGGTGCGCTCGATCTGGGCGAACGGTTCGGCTTCGGAGAAGCGTTCCTCGGTGTTCTTCTTGGTATCGGCACCAGTCTCCCCGAACTCGCAACGACGATGGCCGCAGTGCGCCGCCATGAATCCGACTTGGTGATAGGTAACGTGCTGGGCTCCAATCTGTTCAACTCACTCGCCGTCGCCGGGAGCGCAGCCGTCGTTGGACCCGGGGTCCTGGCCGATCTGGCCCGACCCTCCCTGGTCATCATGATCGGGGTTGTGGTGCTGGCCGGATGGTTTGCGTGGGGTGATCAGAAGGTGAGCCGCAAAGAGGGAATCGCCTTGCTAGCCGTCTTCCTGGTCTTCACCGCACTGAGTTACTGATGAGCAGTAATGGAGAAATCGCCAGAATGCTCCAGGAGCTTGTCGACCTGCTCATCATGGCGGAAGGCAGCAAACAGGCATTCCGCGTCCGCGCCTACGAGAAAGCCGTCGCGGCGGTGCAGGCTCTTCCCAAAGATGCGGCAGAAATGCCTGCATCGGAACTCGTGAAGGTGCCCGACATCGGAAAGAGCACCGCAGGCAAAATCCGCGAGTACGTCGACACCGGGGCGGTCGCCCGCATCACCGCGCTGCGCAAAGAGTTCCCTGCTGAAATGATGGAACTGACCCGAATCCCCGGGCTTGGTCCAAAGACGGTCGTCATGCTGCGGGACAAGCTCGGCGTCGCTTCCGTCGATCAACTACGGGAGGCAATTGCCAACGAATCGCTAGCCGGTTTACCCGGTCTCGGACCCAAATCACAGGAGAAGATCGCCGTCGCCATCGACCGAATCGGCTTGCACGGTAAGGATCGGCGCACACCGATTGCCGATGCTCTCCCGATTGCTGAGGACCTGGTCGACGCCCTCCTCGGTCTGCCCACCGTTACCAAAGCGCAGTACTGCGGCTCGCTCCGACGATTCCGCGAAACCATCGCCGATATCGACATCGTGGTCGCCAGCAACGCACCGGCCGACGTTATGGAGGCGTTCGTTTCCATGCCGCTGGTCGACGGCATCATCGGCCAGGGTGACTCGAAGACATCAGTCCTCACTGCGGCAGGACTTCAGATCGACCTGCGTGCCGTCAAGGCCAACCAGTTCGGTGCCGCCGTCCTGTACTTCACCGGATCAAAGCAGCACAACATCGAGCTGCGGCAGCGAGCCATTGACAAAGGCCTGCTGCTGAACGAGTACGGCCTCGAAGACACCGAGTCCGGCAAGGTCGTTTCCTCTCGAACCGAACCAGCCATCTACAATGCGCTCGGACTGAGATACATCCCGCCCGAGATGCGCGAAGGGCGCGGGGAGATCGCCGCCGCCGACAGCGGTCCCATGCCAGAACTGGTCGAGGTCAACGACATCCGCGGTGACCTCCACGTTCACTCGACCTGGTCGGGCGACGGTCGAAGCACCCTCGATGACATGGTCGCTGCTGCGGCGGCCCGCGGTCTGGAGTACATCGCCATGACCGAACATGCCGAGGACCTCCGCATCAACGGCCTATCCCGCGACGAGGTCATGGCCGAGCGCAAGGAGCTCATCCGACTCCGCACCGAACACCCGCAACTGACCATCTTGCACGGCTCGGAACTCAACATCGGAGCCGACGGCACCGTTGACTACGACCCCGATTTCCTGATGAACTTCGACTGGTGTGTGGCCTCGGTGCACACCCATTTCGACCTAACGGAGTCCGAGCAAACCCAGCGTCTGCTCACCGCAATGGAGAACCCGGCCGTCAGCGCCATTGGCCACCTCACCGGCCGCCGCATCGGCCATCGCCCCGGCATACGACTCAACACCCGAGCCGTATTCGAAGCAGCGATCGAAACCGGCACCGCCCTGGAGATCAATGGGCATCTGCACCGGCTCGATGTGCCCTCCGAATTGCTGGTTACGGCCAGGGAGTCCACCGGACTCCGGTTTGTGATTTCGACCGACAGCCACCACACCACAGAGTTCGGCAACCTGCGCTGGGGTGTGAGCAATGCCAGACGAGGTTGGGTCGAACGAGGTTCCGTTCTGAACGTTCTCCCGCTAGCCGAGTTTCTCGAATTCGTGGCAGCGAAGCGCAAATAGCCTCACACGAGTTCACATTTTGGTAATGCCGTTTTGGGGTCCGACCTGCCGATGGCCACTTATCGTGACCGACATGTCGAACACCACCATTTCTGAGAACCAAGCTGGGATTGCCGGCGCCGTTTCCGCCGGGCTGGCGCTTGGCCTTACCGAACTCATAGCCGGGATCACAGCCCTGGTGCCGTCGGCGATTGCCTCAGTTGGCAGCGTGATCATCGATATCTCGCCACGGTTCGTCAAAGAGTTTGCGATCAACGTCTTCGGCACTGCCGACAAGGGGGCGCTTGCGATCGGCACTGCCATCGTTGGTGTGCTCATCGGCTGGTTGGTGGGTCGCGCCGCACGGACCCGACCTTGGGTCCCGTGGGTTGCGTTCGGCATCTTTGCGCTCGTCGGCATCGCTGCCTCGCTCGATGGTGTGGACATCTC
Source organism: bacterium (assembly GCA_024228555.1). Lineage (GTDB taxonomy): Bacteria > Actinomycetota > Acidimicrobiia > Spongiisociales > UBA5794 > JAAETI01. Next base: position 7,171 of record JAAETI010000866.1, read on the forward strand.
GGTGCCGCTCACGATCATGGCGATCGTCGGTTCCGCGCTCGCGGGGGTATTCACGTTGCGCGCCATGACCAGCGTCGTCGAGACGCCGACCGACGGGCTTGCCACCAATCCACACCGACGACGGTTCTTGGCTCAGGCCGCAGGAGTCGGCACCGTTGCCGCGGTGGCCGGTCTCGGGGGTAGGCAGTTGATCATCACCCGTTCCGAAGAAGTGCGGCAATCCGTTGCGCTGCCCGTTGCCGACCTCACCGTTCCCGCTCCGCCCCCAGAAGCCCAGTTCCTCAGCGTCCCCGACCTAACCCCCATCGTCGTGCCGAACGACGAGTTCTATCGGATCGATACGGCTCTCGTGGTTCCCCGGCCCGACCCCGAGACCTGGCGTCTCAAGATCACGGGGATGGTTGACAACGAGATTGAGTTCTCGCTGGACGACCTTATGAAGCTGCCGTTGTACGAGCAATATGTGACGATCGCATGTGTCTCCAATGAGGTCGGCGGTGACTTGATCGGAAACGCCAAGTGGACAGGGGTTCGCCTGGTCGATCTCCTCGAACAAGCCGGCGTACAGGACTCGGCGCAGCAACTGCTGAGCCGGTCCGTTGACGGCTGGACCTCGGGTTTCCCCATCGAGCTTGCGTTCGACGGCCGTGACCCGCTGCTTGCCATAGGCATGAACGGTGTTCCCCTACCCCCCAGCCATGGTTTCCCTGCGCGCCTCATCGTCCCCGGTCTCTACGGCTATGTCTCTGCAACCAAGTGGATCGAAGAAATCGAACTCACCACCTGGGAGGGGGTCGATGGCTACTGGATCCCGCGCGGCTGGTCCAAGGAAGCGCCGATAAAGACCCACTCCCGTATCGACCACCCCCGCAAGCGCGAGACAGTGACAGAGGACCCGGTTGTCATCGCAGGAGTGGCCTGGGCCCCAACTCGCGGCATTGCGGGCGTCGAAGTCCAGGTCGACGACGGTGCGTGGGTTGAATGTGAATTGACCTCACCACTTTCAGACAGGGCATGGGTGCAGTGGAAGGTGGAACTGCCGCTGGGCTCTGGGGATCACCTCGCCAGGGTGCGCGCCACCGACGGAACCGGCACCACCCAAACCGCAGACAAGCAACGCTCCGCCCCCGACGGCGCCACGGGCTATCACGAGATCGAGTTCAAGGTCGGTTAGGGAAACAGGACAAGCGTCCCGTCCGATCCGGCTTCCACTGCTTCCCTTTCCCACAACATGGGCAGATAGGCCCCACTCGCCCACAGTTCGACCATGTCTTGGTAGTGCGAGCTGTAGGCATGGCCAGACTGGCCGGTGGTGTGGATAGCCACGGAGTTACCGAGATCCCCGAGATCGACGATCATCCGCATCGAAGGAACCCAGGTCACCTCGTACCCTTTATCGGCGTAGTAGCCGACGGCGTTGACCAGGTCGGTACCCCCACCAACGGGATAGGGACCACGGTTGAAACGACCCTCGATCACGCCCACTCCCGACTCCCCAAGTGTTTCATTGCGGAACACCGCTCCGTGCAACGCTCCCCACTCCCAATCGTCAGGCGAGTCTCCCAACAGACCCTCGACCTCATCCACTGCTGCCACAAACGCTGCCTTCAAGATGGTGTCGCGCGACTCGACCTCTGCGGTTGTCCGGTCATCCCAAAAACGTAGATCGGGAAACGCAAGCATCCCTTCGATCGCCAACGACCACCGCGACCCACCCGCCGGCCACAAGTCCTCGAGAAGATCGTCGTGGAAGGTCAAGCGGAGCAAGTTGCTCCACACCGCCTCGAAGACGGCGGCACCGGCAGAGTCGGAATCGTTGAAGAGGTCCCATTCCTCCAGCAGCTCCTGGGCACGCACCACCGCTTCGTCCTCGCCGTCGAGACTCACGTCGAGAAGCCACGGCACCAGCCGGGCCGCGTGCCGGTTGTAGTTGTCAAACTGCATCACAGAAACATCATCCATGTCAATCGTCGAGTCAGCCTCGATCATCTCGACAATCCGGAAGGCGCGATCGCCGTAGTTCCAGTCCCTGGTGATCGGATAGGGGTAACTGTCATCGACAACGGGGTTGTTGGCGGTTGCGATGTAGCCCTCAGGCGGATTCAACACCGACGGGAGCTCGGCAAAGGGGATGTACCCGTCCCATTCGTACTCATCGGTCCAACCGGGCACCGGAAGCCGCCCGTCCCAGTTCTTTCGAATCGGAATCTTGCCGGGGGCCTGATAGCCGATGTTCCCATCGACATCGGCATAGATGATGTTCTGAGCGGGCACCTCGAACAAGCGCAAAGCATCGCGGAACTGGTCGAAGTTCTGGGCCAAGTTCAATCCGAGCGCGGCGTCTACAATCGCCGGGCTCTCGTCCAACGCCGTCCAGCGGAGTGCAACTGCGTACTCCTCCGGCAGCGGAACACCCGATTCGTCGGTGAAGTCCTCGAGTATCCCGTAGTCATCAGAGATGATCGGACCGTGCCTCGTCACCCGTACGGTCACCTCCTCGGGCTCGCTACCGGCAACCTCGATTGTCTCGGTGCGTACCTCCATGTCCACCCAGCTGCCGTTGACCTCGTACTGGAACGGGTTGTCCGGATTGACTCGTTCTATGTAGAGGTCCATGACGTCAGGCCCGAGGTTGGTGAATCCCCAAGCGATCTTGTCGTTGTGGCCGATGATGACCCCCGGCATCCCCGCAAAAGAGAATCCGGTCACGTCGAGCGAACAATCAGCTGTCTTCGGTGCACAGTGCAGAGACACCTGGTGCCATATGGACGGCATCCGAATACCGAGGTGCGGATCGTTGGCCAGGATCGGGGCACCTGTGGCACTCCGCTGTGGACCGATGACCCAGCTATTGGAGCCGATGCCAACTCCCCCGCCTCCCGTGACGGTATCGGCACGTGCGATATTGTCGAGCGTGTTGCGAATCGTTTGCAACGCGTTCACTGGTGGCGGATTCAACATCGGGCCGCTGACCCGCGGCTCCGCGTTGCCGACGATTACCGGATGATCCTCAGGGTACGCCGGGTACAGAAGCGAGACCTCCGCCGCAGTGAAGTCATCCAGCAATAACGCCCTTGCGATCTCGTTGTCCATGTTGCCGCGCAGATCCCAGGCCATCACCTTGCCCCAGACGATCGAGTCGACGACGGTCCACGGCTCTGGTGTGTAGTTGTGGTTGCCCAGTTCCAGGACGGTGTACTCGAAACCAAGCTCAGCAGGTGATCGGTCCGTGATGTAGGCGTTCACGCCGGCGGCATAGCCGTCTAAGGCCTCCCGGCCCGGTGCCGTCGCTTCCTGATACTGGTCGGCAGCAAGCGCTTCCCATCCCATGGTGCGCAAAAATGCATCGGTCTCCACCTGTCCCGAGCCAAACATGGCAGACAATTCGCCCACCCCAATGTGCCGCCATGTGTCCATCTGCCAGAAGCGATCCTGGGCGTGCACGTAGCCTTGGGCAAAGAAGAGATCATGTGGGCTCGTCGCATAGATGTGGGGAATGCCGAATTCGTCACGGACGATCTGAATCTCGCCATCCAGACCAGCGATGACTACCTCGCCACTCGTCGCGGGGAGAGGACGTCGTGTCGACCAGAACAGGAACATGGCGAGCACCGCCAGCCCCAAACCGACCACGATTCCCAACCACTTGAGTGCGACCCGGGTGCGATGGAACCTGCGCCGCTCACTCGAAGGGTCATCGAACTTGTCGTCAAACAGGATGTCGGATTCGGAAGTCACCAGACGAGCGTACTCAGGAGCCTCGCTGGATTCCACTAGAGCCGAGATGGCAACCACCACCGCCCATCGGCGTATGATTTGGGTATGACGACACATGACGAAACCACTGAGAACGAGCAGCATCCACCTGAGCTTCCTCTGCAGGCCCAAGTTGTGGATCTCGATGAACCGATCGAGACTCAGGAGGACAGCGGCAGCTTCATCACCGAGCCCTCGAAGCTGATCCGGATTGCATCAATGACACGGGCCATGCTCGAAGAAGTGCGCCAGGCGGATCTTGACGAGCCGGGGCGGCGTCGCCTTGGCGAGATCTACACCAACTCGCTCGACCAACTGCGGGAATCACTGAGCGAGGACCTCCAGGAGGAACTGGAGTCGATCTTCCAACCGCTTCACAAAGAGACCTCCTCTGAGTCGGAGTTACGGATTGTTCAGGCGCAACTCGTTGGCTGGCTCGAGGGGCTCTTCCACGGGATCCAAGCCTCGCTCTTCAGCCAGCAGGCAGCGGCTGCAGCCCAACTCGACGAGATGCGCAGCCGGCGTGCGCTCGAAGCAGCAACCGACGAACCCGGCGGCCCCGGGCAGTACCTCTAGTGGTGTGTCGCACAAATAGCGCCACGGTGACTATTTCTGCGACGTACCGCTAGGGATAATCCAGGGCAGCCTGAGCCGCGGCGAGACGGGCAATCGGCAGTCGGGGCGGACTGCACGAGACATAGTCGACTCCCCAGCGGTGGAAGTAGCCGATCGAGATCGGATCACCCCCGTGTTCACCGCACACGCCGATCTCCAACCCGGGATTGGCCTCCCGCCCTGCAATGATGGCCTGCTTGATCAACCCACCCACACCAATCGGGTCGATCTGCTGAAACGGATTCACCGGCATCAGACCTTGCTCGACGTAGGAACGTAGGAAGGCCTCCTCCGCATCGTCCCGACTCAACCCCATCGTCGTCTGGGTCAAATCATTCGTACCGAATGAGAAGAAATCTGACTCGAGCGCCAGGTCACCCGCCATGAGCGCAGCTCGGGGCAACTCGATCATCGTGCCGATCGCAACCTCGAGAAGCCGACCTGCCGAATGGACCTCTTCTTCGATCATGTCTCTGACCAGGTGCAGTTCCTCGACGGAGCTCACCAGCGGGACCATGATCTCGAGACGAGGATCCCCTCCCGCGTCGAGGCGTCGTCGCACCGCCTCCAAAGCTGCCAACACCTGCACGCGGTAGATCTCCGGAATCACCACAGCCAGCCGCACTCCGCGAAGTCCCAGCATCGGATTGACTTCGGACCACTGCTCAATCGCGGCTTCGAGGCGCTCCAGATCGTCGACAGGTTCGCCGGCCACGCGCCGCTCGGTAATCGCGGCCTCTACATCTATCCGCGACGGTAAGAACTCATGGACAGGTGGATCCAGCAACCGCACCACAACCGGTGTTCCATCCATCGACTCCAAGAGTTCCTCAAAGTCCTCAACCTGCAGACTCTCCAGCTCCTCCAGCGCATCATCCCTGCCTTCCTCAGACAAAAGGATGCGACGGACTACCGCCAGCCGCTCACCGTGGAACATGTACTCAGTCCGTGCCAAACCAATTCCTTCAGCTCCAGCCGTCCGCGCCCCTATCGCCGCCCGGGCCGTGTCTGCGTTGGCCCACACCCCAAGTCGACGCACCTCGTCAGCCCAGCCCAGGAGACGATCCAGGTAGGCGCCGGCCGCCGGTGCGGCGATGGGCAGGCGTCCTGCAAAGACCTCTCCGGTGACTCCGTCAATCGTGACTATGTCGCCGGCGTCGAACGTACGATCACCGAATCGGATCGAGCTCGGACCAACGACAACATCGGCGACACCAGTCACGGAAGGAGTTCCGGCTCCACGGGCGGCAACTGCAGCGTGCGAAGTACCTCCTCCATGGCTCGTTATCAAGCCGCATGCCGAGACCACGCCATCCAGATCACGCGGCAGGACTTCGCGCACCACGAGAATCGCCCTCGTTCCGGATTCAGCTGCCGCGATGGCTGCATCGGCAGAGAACACCAACGGCCCCGCGGCAGCGCCGGGGGAAGCCGGAGTGCCCGTCGCTATCGGTTCGGTCAGCGGAGGCCCGTCGAGACGAGGGTGCAGCATCCCCGCCAAGGTCTCGGGATCGACGCTGCGTAACGCATCGGCAGGTTCGATCATCCCCTCGTCGACAAGGTCAACCGCACAGCGCACCGCAGCTTCGGCCGTCCGATCGGCAGGCCGTGCTTCGATCACCCATAGTTGACCGCGTTCACGAACAAAGTCGAGCCGCACCATGTCGCGACGTTCGGATTCCAACCGAGTAGTCGCATCAACAACCACGCCGAAAGCCACCGGGTCGATCTGCTGAAGGGAATCAAGACCCGGGTATCCAGTTTGGGATTGAGGACGGCTGATACTGGGCGTGTAGACACCGGTGAGACCAGGAGAGCCGTCGCCGGGGTCGCGACTGAACGCCACACCGGCCCCGGAATCGGTATCCGTCTCGCCGAAGATCATCGGGTGCACAACTATGCCCATGCCGTCGTCGTCGTCAATGCCTTTGGCGCGCCGGAAGCGGCGCGCCTCGAGAGTGTTCCACGAAGCAAAGACCGCTTCGATTCCCTCGAGTACCTGGCCGTTGACATCCTGCGGGATGGGTCGCTGCGACTCATCGACGACGAGTGCCTCGTAGGCGTCACAGATAGAGGTGAGATCATCTTCGCCCCAGCTCGAACGTGGTGCCGGACCGACCACTTCGGCGACAACACCGGTATATCGAGCCGGCGACAACCCCCGCAGCCGTCCCATCGCTTTGAGAAACCCCAGGCGAGCGGTCACGGCCAAGCGTTGCCCGCCCCAAACCGCCAGTTCGGCAAGTGCTGTGTGTGTCGTACCGAGATAGAGGGCTGAGTTGAAGACCGCAGGCATCTCCCTCGCCGGGCTCGATCGCACCGAGAACAAGACGGGTCGCCTCGACCCAACTGCGTGGAACGCGGCCACACTGCGATCAAGTGCGGCCTCTATCTCTTCCCATGCAGGCGCCGGCACATCACCCGTCTCGAGAAAGCGACGGCAGACAACATCCGTCACCGCAAAACCCGGCGGGACCGGCACTCCCAGGGCTGCCATCTCGCTCAGAGCCCGTGCTCTGGCCCCAACTCGGTCGGCGAGATCTCCTAGATCCTGGCCGAAGTCACAAACGAACTTCACTGCTGCTGACCTTCAATCCAAAGTCCCATTTCTCTCCGAGCTACATGAACAGAACGTGAAAATGGCTTGACCAGGGCCAATCGCTGGTGCATTATCCCTACTCACTCTGGTCAACGGAATAAATAGTTCTCCAGTATGCGTTGAACAGGGTACTTGCGCCCGTAGAAGGGGGTGGACAAATGGTTATGGCACTAGAAGGACAGATCTGGGAGCCCGAGCATGAATGGCGAGATGATTCCGCCTGTGCCGGCACTGACGCCGACGTGTTCTTTCCTCCCAGCGAGGATGAGTCCCTGGCCATGGCTGCCAAGAAGATCTGCGGTTTGTGCCCGGTGCAGGAGCAGTGTCTCCAATATGCACTAGCCACCAACCAGACCGAAGGGGTTTGGGGTGGCATGAGCTCTGGCGATCGGCGACGTCTCCGTCGCCGGATGCGTGACCGCGACCGCCGCAAGCGAGCTAGCTGATCTTCCTCCCCAGGAACGACACCAGCTCCTCTAGCTGAGTCGCGTCATCCGCCACCGGCTGTTCCTGTGCAAACATCCCAGGCGCCCGTAGGGTCTCTTCAGAGAAGGACCGTGCCACTTCCAACACGGCTTCGGCTTGCGCATCGCTCATCGGTATTTCGTGACCCAGCGCACCACCCAGATCCCAAGCATGGCCTGCTGTCTCGATTATCAGGTAGGCGACCAGGCGTTCGCCAAGCTCTTGACCCCACGGCATCCCGTAGCTGTTGGTCAGCGCCGACGGCTCTCCCCACGCGATCAGTGACTCAGCGATGATCTCATCGAACCGCACCACAACGCCGGTGACGTTGACGTTGACCTTGGCATCCAGATCGAGGTCATGACCAGCGGCCAGTTGCGAGAACTGATGCACTCCGCTGCAGACATGCTCAACGAGATCCGATACGGCAAAGCCATCAAGAGCAGTCGGCCGATCCCAATCATCAGCCCAGATTCCGGCGATCAGCTCACGCATGACCCCAAATGACTGCTCCAGCAGATCAAGGGGGTTTCCGTTGTGCGAGATGCTGCGGCTCAGCTCTCGGTCACCGTCACTGAGTCGATCACACAGTCCTCATGCGGCCGATCCTGGGCGCCGGTTGGGGTTGCCGCAATCGAATCCACAGCATCGAGGCCTTCGGTTACCTGTCCAAAGATGTTGTAGGAATGGGGGAGGCCAACATCGGTGTGGCAGATGAAGAATTGCGAACCGTTGGTGTTGGGCCCGGCGTTGGCCATCGCAACTGTTCCCCGGCTGTATTTCCCGGAACCCTCGAGTTCGTCACGGAACTTGTAGCCAGGTCCGCCCATGCCGGTGCCGGTAGGGTCGCCGCCCTGAATCATGAAGTTCGGGATGACACGGTGGAAGATGACCCCGTCGTAGAACCCTTCACGGGCCAAGAACACAAAGTTGTTGACAGACATTGGTGACTTCGCTGCATCGAATTCAATGGAGATGTCGCCGTGGTTGGTGTGCAGCGTGGCCGCATAGGTCTTGGCGAGATCGATCGTTATCTCGGGCTGTGCGTCGTACTGAGCCATTGGTCACTCCTGTGTGATGGTGAGTTGAGGGTAATGCGAGGCTCGGCGGGAGCTAGCGCCTTCTTCTTCCGCGGGACATCGGATGAGATCTCTTGCCGCGGAACGGTGCCATCTCGGGGTCCGGCTTCCACGAAGCCAAATCTGATACCCGCTCGTCGTTTGAGAACATCTTGACGATCGGCACGTTGAGACCGGCACGGCGCTGGATGCCGAGCACCTCGTTGACCTGATCCCATTCGACAAACGTAACCACAAGACCCGACTCGCCTGCTCTCGCAGTTCTGCCCGAGCGATGCAGGTAGGTCTTGGGGTCGTCCGGCGGATCATAGTGAACGACGACATCAACGTCGTCGATATGCAGGCCTCGAGCCGCGACGTTGGTGGCGACGAGCACTGGGTTGTCTCCAGAAGCGAAACCGGCCATGGCCTTGTCTCGTTGTCTTTGCTGCAGATCGCCGTGGATGGCCCTGGCCTCGACACCGATCTCCTGGAGCTTGCGGGCCACCCGGTCACACTCCGCCTTGGTGCGCACGAACAGCAGGATGCGTCCGGAGACCTTGGAGATTGCGGCAGCCATCTTGACCTTGTCCATGTGATGGACCTTGAGGAAGCGATGTTCCATCGTGTCGATCGTGTCGCCATCCGGTTCGGTGTCGTGGCGGACCGGCTGATCCATGTAGGCGCTGACAAGCGAACCGACCTGGCCGTCAAGCGTTGCCGAAAACAGATAAGTCTGATGTTCGGTGGAGATCCCACTCATGATCCGACGCACCTGCGGCAGGAAACCCATGTCGGCCATTTGATCGGCTTCGTCGATGGCGACGGTCCGCACGTCATCCAAGAGCAGCTCTTTGCGCTCGATGAGATCGATGAGACGGCCCGGCGTCGCAATCACGATCTCGACCCCGCGCCGCAGCGCCTTGGTCTGCTCCCCCATTGGTGCTCCGCCGTAAACGGCAGCCGTGGTGAACCCGCGCACCCCGGCCAGCGGCTCTAGAACATTGGTCACTTGGCGCGCCAGCTCTCGCGTCGGCACCAGGACAAGTGCCAGGGGTTTCTTCACCTGGGCACGGTCGAGCTGTTGCACAATCGGGAGCCCAAAGGCCAACGTCTTGCCCGACCCGGTGTTCGCCTTCCCACACACATCCTTGCCGGCAAGGGCATCGGGAATGGTCAACAGCTGGATAGGAAATGGAGCGTCTATGCCTTGCGAAGCGAGAGCGGCGGTCAGATCAGGTTCGATGCCGATCGACTCGAACGAGACGTTGTTGGCGTTGGTCATCAGGGCTTCCGGATAGAGGTAGGGGCGAAGAAATGGGCCCGCACATAACCCCAACCTAGTCGGAGGTTGATGGAAGCTGGCCGTTTCAGCCAGCTACGGCTAGGGGCGGCCGGCCCTGACGCTGCGATGGGCCAGGTTGCGAGCCTCCAGCTCTGCGTTCAACTCGGCACCGAGCAGGACGATCAGCCCGGAGATGAAGAACCACAAGAGCAGCACGATGATGCCCGACAACGTACCGTAGGTGACGCCGAGCGAGCGAGCGTTGTTGGCGTATACCGAGAAGCCGACCGTTGCCAGCAACCACAGCACAGCAACCACAAGGGCCCCCATTGAGATCCACGGCGACTTGGAGGCGGGGCGGTTCGGGGCGATCTTGTAAAGCAAGCCCAAACCGGCGATCACCAGGATGAAGATGGCGGGCCAACGACCGTACTCAACAAACTGTGTCATTCCCTCTGCCCCAACCGCATCCAGAAGGTCAGGGAGAAACGTGACCGCAGACGCAGCCGCCCCTACAAAGACGATGAGACCAATAGTGATCCCAAACGACATACCGCGCAGAACGATGAACGAACGGTTCTCAGGCGTCTCGTAGGCGATATCGATGCCTGTGATCAATGCCTTTGTCCCCGCCGAAGCGGACCAGAGGGCGGCAATGATGCTGACCACCGCGGTGACCCCGAGACCAGAACCTGATGATTCGACAACTGAGGTGAGCTGCTGAGAAATGAAGTCAGCGGATACCTTGGGTAGCGCATCCGAAATGCTGGTGATCTGCTCGGCAAGGTCGGCCGGATCTAGAACCAAGCCGTAAATAGAGACTGCGGCAATCGCCGCTGGGAAGATTGCGAGGAATGCGTAGTAGGAAAGGCTCCCGGCAATTATCGGCATGTGATGTTCGCGCAGCCGCAACACCACAGCCTTGGCGACGGACAGCGGTTCATCAAACCAGCGGGGCCGACGATCGACCTCGGGCTCGGGATCACTTTTTGCGACGGGCGTAACGGGCTGGGAACGCGGTCGTAGCGCCGCGATTGCGGTCAGGACGGCTAAACCACCCAGCACCCAGTTCAAATAGCGCTTCATCCCAAAGGACGGTAGTCAGCCTTACTGCGCGAGCTGGTCACCATCGAGAGCAAAGAGCTGCTCGGCACCGACCGTCACCGCCGGGGCACACCCGGCAGCTTGGGGCAAGATTTGGTCTGCGTAGAACTTGCTGGTTTCGATCTTGGCCGTCAGCCACGGGTCGTCACCGTTCTCTACGAGCAATTTGTCAGCGATCAAGGCACTCCGCGCCATGTAGTAGCCACCGGCCACGACACCGAATTGCCGCAGATACGGAGTGGCTCCTGCGAGGCCGTCATTTGGATTCGAGCTGTCGAGCAGCCAATTCGTTGTCTTGCGGAGGTCGGCAACAGCCGCATGCAGCGCCTCTCCCATCGACCGCAACCCGTTCCCGTGGCCCGCCAACGCTGCGGCGGTCGCACCCATCTCATCCAGATAGTCGGCAACGACGCTGCCGCGGGCCAGCCCGATCTTGCGCATAACCAGGTCCATCGCCTGGATGCCGTTCGTGCCCTCGTAGATCGGGGCGATGCGGGCATCGCGCCAATGCTGTGCAGCCCCTGTCTCCTCCACAAACCCCATTCCGCCGTGGATCTGAATCCCGAGCGAGGTCAACTCAACACCGAGGTCGGTAGCCCACGCCTTGGCGACTGGTGTCAGCAACGCAGCACGATTAGCCCCGGCGGTCCTGGTGTCGTCATCGGCCCCGTGCTCGGCGCGATCAGAAGCAACCGAGGTATCGAGAATCAAAGCCCGCATCGCCTCGATGTTGGCCTTCATGGTCAGCAACATGCGGCGCACGTCAGGGTGGTCGATGATGGGCGATGACTGATCCTTGGGCGCACCAACCGCTCTCCCCTGACGTCGTTCCTTGGCGAAATCGAGAGCTTGCTGATAAGACCGCACCGAGAGCCCCAGACCCTCGAGCCCGACATGCAACCGGGCATCATTCATCATCGTGAACATGCAACGCATACCTGCATTGACTTCGCCGACCAGATAGGCGACTGCGCCGCGCTCCTCGCCGTAGGCCATCACACAAGTTGGACTGGCATGGATGCCGAGCTTGTGTTCGACGCCGACGCATTCGACGTCATTGCGTTCCCCGAGACTGCCATCGGTGTTCACGAGGTACTTGGGAACGAGGAACAATGAGATGCCCTTGGTGCCGGGCGGCGCATCAGGAACGCGAGCCAGAACGAAGTGGATGATGTTGTCAACCATCTCGTGCTCGCCCCAGGTGATGAAGATCTTCGTCCCTTGGACCCGCCAACTGCCGTCGTCCTCCGGCCAGGCCTTGGCCCGAAGCGCACCGACGTCAGATCCTGCCTCCGGTTCGGTGAGAGCCATCGTGCCCGACCACTCACCGGTGATCAGTTTCTCCAGATAGACGGCCTTGAGTTCATCGCTGCCGTGGTGCTGAAAGGCTTCGACAGAGCTGGTGGTGAGCATCGGGCACAGCGAGAACGCCATGTTGGATGCGGTCAGCATCTCTTGGATTGCGGTGGCCATGACACCAGGGAACCCGTGGCCGCCGTATTCCATGTCACCTTTGATGGCGCCCCATCCGGCTTCAACCAACTGTTGGTATGCAGCGATCATGGGCTCGGGAACAGTCACCGACCCATCGTTATTGCGACGGACTCCCTCGGTGTCACCGATGGGGTTGGTGGGAGCAACGACTTCGGCCAAGAACCGTCCGGCCTCGTCGAGAGCGTCATAGACATCTTCGGCCTCGACGTGCTCGAAACCCGGGTAGGAGGACAGCTCCTCCAGGTCGACGATGTTCTCCATTACAAACCGTATGTCACGAAGCGGGGGGCGATAATCACTCATGGCGGACAGAATAGGACTCGTCACGGAGTCATGTTCTGAGAAACCAGATTCGATTTCTTCGGTGGTGTCGATTTCGAATGACACCGTTCGTCGTTGATGTGAAGAGGTGGCAGAGGGTCGTCTCGAAGGATCGGGGGTGGCGATAGCAATGGCGGAAGGAACCGAACCGGGCTTGCGGGACTCGAAGCCGTCTCTGCGGAACTTGCCGGCTACCCCTTGTTCCACTCCAGATGCACCGAACTACTGCTCTGTCTGGAACGCTACGACGAAGCGGCCGAGGCCTTCCGCCGGGCCATTAGCCTCACCAGCAACCGTAACTCCCGGTCCTTCATCGAAGAGCGGCTCGCCGATATCGGCTAAGGCCAACATCCTCGAAGGGCCAATACCAACGGAGCGTCAAGATCGTTAGTCACATGAATGTCGATATTCGCAATGTTCCACCGCCTGCCGAGTGGGGCGTCACCATCTCGCAGGAAGCCGTCGATCGCCTCGCCGATCAATGGCAGGACCGCTCCTTCCCGCTACCTGACTGGGATTACAAAGGACTCCCCCAGGGTCTCGACGACGAGAACTGGTACAACGTCTGTGTGATTGCCTGCTCGGTTCTCGCCTGCATCTGGCCACCGGACGGTGACGGGATGTGGACAACGCATTACGAGGGCGATGATCTCGATGATGCTCCTGCGGTTTTCTCTTGTTTCTCGCGACGTATCGAGGACGGCCACCTCGACCTCGATATGTTCGCCACCGTGTCCGGCCCAGAGTTCTTCGCAGGAAGCGGGACTCTGCAACTCGTCGACGAGAAGTGGGCACAGCTCCGTGCTGCAGTTGATGCGATCAAGACCAGATGGAATGGGTCAGTCGGGACCCTCGTCGCAGCAGGCAATCTGGACGCTGAGCAAATCGTCGACCTCCTCGTCGAGACCATCCCAGGGTTCGACGATGCACCGCTGTCGCCGGTTGGCAAACTGCCGTTCCACAAGTTGGCGCGGCTGGCAACAGCGATGATGTCTGCGGGCGGGAGCACTCCGTTCTCGGGACTGGACCGACTTCCCGTCTACCCGGACTACATGCTGCCGCGCGTGTTTCGTCACGTTGGCATCATGGAGTACTCCGATGAGCTGGCGACGGCGATCGACTCGCGACAGCTGGTGCCGAAGGAATCGTCGTGGGAGTTGGGTATACGTTGGGCAACGGTCTATTGCGGTGATCGTCTCGCCGAATCGCTGCAAGCGCGCGGGGTGGCGGTAACCACTCCGGCTCTCGACTACGCACTTTGGGAGAGCGCAGTCCTCGGCCCTGACGCAGACCGAATGGGTGAGCACCACAGGACTCTTACTCTCGCTTATTGATCAGGTACCGTGATCGTTCCCTTCCAGTAAGCGACCGATGGCCACGTCCGCACCGACCAAAGCTCGACCGCCACTGAGCACAAGACACTTCATTGCTCTGATTTCGATGGTCATGGCGCTGGCTGCATTGGGGATCGACTTGATGCTGCCGGCATTCGACGCCATCCGGGAGCAGTTCAATCTGGGCGCCGAGTCCAATAGGGTGGCCCAAGTTGTAACCGCCTTCTTGCTGGGTATGGCCCTCGCCCAGTTCTTCTACGGGCCTCTGTCGGACCGCTTCGGTCGCAAGCCCATCCTCTATCTGGGGTTCGGCATCTATATCGCAGGAGCGATCGGTTCAGCCATTGCACCAACCTTCGAAGTCATCCTGATCAGCCGTTTCATCTGGGGAATCGGTGCCGCCGGATCGCGCGTTGTCTCTGTGTCCATCGTGCGCGACAGGTACTCGGGTGAGGAAATGGCCCGAGCCATGTCCTTCATCATGGCCGTGTTCATCATGGTGCCGATCCTGGCTCCTTCGATTGGTGCAGCCCTGATCACGGCCATGTCGTGGCGAGCTGCATTTGGATTTGGCGCTGTAATGGCCGTTGTCATGGCGCTGTGGACAAGAGTCCTCCCAGAATCGCTCGACGAGGCAGACCGCCGACCCATCAATATCAGCGCCATCGCCTCCGCAACCCGGGAGGTCGTGACCAATCGCCAGACGCTCGGATACACATTGGCGCGGGCTGCGACCTTCGGAGCATTCAGCTCATACCTGGCCAGCTCGGAACGGATCTTTGGCGACATCTACGGATACCCCGACCAGTTCCCGCTGATCTTCGGAGCGATCGCAGCGATGATGGGTGTCGCCATCCTCATCAACGCCAAGCTTGTCGGCACGATCGGCGCCAGACGAACGGTGCACCTCTTCCTCATCTTGTATCTGTTGGCGGCAATCGTCTTCTGGGTTGTGACCGCGGCAGCCGACGGTAAACCTGACTTCTGGGTATTCATGCTCGGGCTGGCTGTCCTGGCGGGCATGCATGCTCTTCTGATTCCCAACTTCAACACGATCGCGATGTGGCCCATGGGCCACATCGCAGGGACAGCTTCTGGAGTTATCGGGACGATCCCGGTTGCCGGAGGCGCACTCATCGGCGCATTCATCGATCGCCAGTACACCGACTCGGTTACCCCCCTGGTTGTCTCGTTCGCCATCCTCGCCTCTCTCGCACTCCTGGCGATCATATGGGCCGAGGACGGCAAGCTGTTTGGGAAGCCGGTCGCCGAGCCCGCCCCGATCGCCCCCCAACGCCCTCCAGTCGTATGAGGATCGAGCAGGCGCTGGGCTTGCTCGATCAGGTCAACTTGCCAACCAACGACTACGCCATCTTCGGGAGCGGGCCCCTCCTGGTACGCGGTGTGATCAACGACGTCAACGACCTCGACTTGCTGGCACGCGGTGCCGCATGGGAAACGGCAACGGCCGCGGGCCAAACGGTGTACTTGCCCGAGCATGACATCACCGTGGCCAGCTTCTTCGGCGGCCTTGTCACCGTCGGTAATTCGTGGGCGATCGGAGACGTTGATGTCGACAAGGTGATCGACACCGCCGAGACTCTCGAGGACTTCCCTTTCGCCCGTCTCGAACACGTAGTCGCATACAAGACGCTGGCAGGGAGAACGAAGGACATGGAACACCTTCGTTGCCTCGAAGCCTGGCGCAACTCACGCAGCGATCCGGATCACTAGCCTTGGAGGGTCGGCACTCAACACCGGGCGTCATCCAGGAGGACCAACACCATGCCAACACCGCATATCTCAGCCGAGCCAGGAGACTTCGCCGAAGCCGTACTGCTTCCCGGCGATCCGCTGCGCGCCCAATTCATCGCAGAGAACTTCCTCGCAGATGCGAAGCTCGTCACATCGGTGCGCAACATCCTCGGGTACACCGGCACCTACCAGGGAAGCTCGGTTTCGGTTCTCGGTACCGGGATGGGCATCCCCTCGGCCAGCATCTATGCAACGGAGTTGGTGCAGGGTTACGGCGTAAAGGACCTGATCCGGATCGGGAGCTGTGGCGCCCTCAGCCACGACATCAAACTGCGGGAGATCATCATCGCAATGGGTGCGAGCACCGATTCAAACGTGAACCGAGCCCGCTACGGCGGCTACGACTTTGCCGCGATTGCCAACTACGACCTACTGCACAAGTCGGTAGACATCGCCAACGGGTACGACCGCAAGGTCCACATCGGCAACATCTACACAAGCGATCTGTTCTACCACCCCCAAGATGAGCACCGGATCGAGTTCAACCAGCGGATGGGTGTTCTCGCGGTCGAAATGGAAACTGCAGGGCTCTACGGGCTCGCCGCACAGTACGGGGCACGAGCATTGGCTCTTCTCACCGTCAGCGACCATGTACTCACCCATGAGGCCACGACAGCCGAAGAACGGCAGACGACATTTGGCGAGATGGTCGAGATCGCACTCAAGACCGCCGTCGCCTAGGACAACTGCCGACGAACCCAGACCTTCAAAAAGTCTAAGACGGCCCCGGGGTAGCTACCCTGGGGCCCATGACTACCTACCAAAAACCCATCGAGTGGATCGCAAATCCACGTGCGCGCGAGATCGCCAACAGCAGTGCGGTCGAGTCCGTCTTCCCAGCCGGCGTGTTCGAGCAAGCCCGCAGCTTCCACCGCCAGATCCCCGGCTACCGCCCCAGCCCGCTTCGCAACCTCTCCAGCCTCGCCTCGATGCTCAGCGTCGGCGGAATCTGGGTCAAGGACGAGTCGGTGCGACTCAACTTGAATTCCTTCAAGGTGCTCGGCGGATCGTTCGCCATCTATCAGTTCATCAGGGCCAAGCTGGGTCTTACGGACGAGAACCTCACCTACGACGAGCTCGTTAGCGAGGCAACGAAGGCCAAGGTCGGCGAGATCACCTTCGCCACCGCAACCGACGGCAACCACGGACGTGGTGTCGCGTGGGGCGCATCAAAGCTCAACTGCAAGGCCGTCATCTACGTCCACAAGGACACCTCCGTTGCCCGCATTCGAGCAATCGAGGCGTACGGTGCCGAGGTGCGGGTTGTCGATGGCAACTACGACGATGCGGTCCGCCAGGCAACCGTCGACGCCGACGCCAACGGCTGGCAGGTCATCTCTGACACGTCGTGGGATGGCTATACCGATATCCCCAGCTGGGTGATGCAGGGTTACACGACAATGCTTACGGAGGCCCAGGAGCAACTTGCCGGCACCGGGATCGTCAAGCCGACCCACGTGTTTGTGCAAGCCGGCGTTGGCGCGCTGGCGGCAGCTACGACGGGTTTCTACAGCAGCCGTTTTGGTGCCGATCGACCAACCACAATTGTCGTCGAACCGGCCGAGGCGCAGTGTCTGCTGCACTCAGCCCAGATCGGCGATGGCAAGCCCCACGATGTTCATGGGGAACTGCAAACCATCATGGCCGGTCTCGCCTGTGGTGAGCCGAGTCCAATCGCATGGGATGTCCTGTGGGATACGGTCGACGCGTTCGTTGCCTGCCCGGACTACGTCGCCGCCAAGGGGATGCGGGTATACGGTGTTCCACTGCATGGTGACCCGTTCATCGTTTCCGGCGAGTCCGGTGCGGTGACACTCGGTGCGTTGATGTTCACGGCTGACTACGCCGAATTCCATGACCTCAAGGAACACATCGGTCTTGGCCCCGACTCACAGATCCTCCTGATCAACTCTGAGGGCAATACAGATCCCGAGTACTTCCGCAGGGTCGTTTGGGAAGGTGCCAACTCTTCACCAGAGGAGTACCGCTGGTCACCTGAGGTTGAGGTACTGGACTAGGTGCCCGCTGATCAATACATGTCACCCGTCTCGACTACCAGGTCATCACCACTCGCCAAACTACCCGAAGGGCAGTCGACCTCGGGCCGGTAGCCTGTCAACATGCCTGATGAGAAGTGGATTAGAGAGACAGTCCGCCTCGCTCTCGAAGCTCGGGAGCGTGGCGACGAGCCGTTTGGCGCTCTGCTGGTCAAGGACGACGCCGCAATCCTGACCGCCCGCAACGCCATCAACACGGATCGCGACGTCACGCAACACGCTGAGCTGCGACTGATCAGCAAGGGCAGCAGACAACTCGACCCCGCGGTCATGGCCGCCGCCACTTTGTACACGAGCACCGAGCCATGTGCCATGTGTGCCGGTGCGATCTACTGGTCGGGGATCAGCCGGATGGTTTTTGGCGTCGCCGCCACCACACTCGAGGAACGCACCAGCGGCTCAGGACTGCATCAACCGTCACGGCAGGTGCTCGGCTCAGCATCACGCTCGATCGATGTTGTCGGGCCGGTTCTGGAGACCGATGCCTGGTCGGCGCACGATGGATACTGGTAATCGACAACCTTTGCGAACCTTATCCACAGCCCAATCATGCCGACTGACTAGTTAGTACAGAACACCTACTACCAGTCTCTCGGAGCGAGCTGTGATTCCAAAACAGATCCTCGATGATCGTGCGATACGTGTGCTGCTCATTGCATGCGACGAAGCAGACCACGCCCTGGTGACGCGCCTATCCGACGACTTCGAGTACTCCAACCACACCGTCGATTGGGCCAGCTCTTACGACTCTGGCCTGGAGGCCATCTCCGCAGAAGACCATGACATCTATCTGGTCGACAGCGACCTAGGTGACCAGACCGGACTCGAGCTGATTGCCGCCACCCGTAGCGACGACCAACCGGCCCCTTTTGTCCTGCTCACCCAAGCTGCCAATCATGACATGGACATCGAAGCTCTTGATCTTGGGACAGCCGACTTCATCGTCAAGGACAGGCTTGATGCGGACCGGCTCGAGCGCTCGATCCGCCATGCCCTCGTGCACATTCAGAATCGTTACGAGCTGGTGGCAGCCAAGGATGAGGCCGATGCCGCCACGACCGCCAAGACGAAGTTTCTCGCCAACGTGAGCCACGACATCCGCACCCCATTGAACGCGATCATCGGGATGACCGAGATCGTTCTCCGTGACGACCTCCACCCGAATCAACGAGAGGCGTTGGAAACCGTTCTCGTTGCGAGTGAATCGCTCATGGACCTAGCCGACCGCCTGGTCAACGTGGCTGGCATCGAATCCGGCAAGATCGATCTCGATCCGGCGCCGTTCAACGTACGCGATTGCATTGCAGACGTTGTACGGATATTCGGGCTCAGGGCTGAGCAGCAGAACATCGAAGTCTCTGTCGACGTTCCCCTGACCGTTCCCGATTTGGTCGTAGGCGACGGCCCCCGGCTCCAACAAGTGCTCATCGATCTGCTCAGCAATGCGGTGAAATTCACCGAGCGCGGTCACATCTCCATCCGGGTGGACGACCTCATCCCGGACGACGACGGTGCGATGTTGTGCATCGAAATCGAAGACACCGGGGCCGGAATACCTGCGGACCTGCAGTCGTCGCTGTTTGATCTCTCCGAGAAGGCAACAACGTCGAGCAAGGGGGCGTCCGGACTGGGCATCGTGAGCAAGATCGTCACTGCGATGGGCGGCGAAGTCTCGCTCGAAAGCAAGCTGGGAAAAGGCAGTACGTTCACCTTCACCGTCCGGGTAGAACCCGCCGACCAAACGGCCGGCGAACCAGCCGACGGCCAACAGCCCGTCATTCTGGTCATGGCCAGCTCACCCGACGACCGGCGCAATCTGGAAACTGACTTGGCCAGCGGTGGGTTCGACCCGCTAATGGTTGGCGACATTGGAGCCGCCGCCAATGCTGCCGCCGCCGCGGGACAGAGCGAAAGCTCGCTCGACGCCATCGTTCTGGATACCGCATACAAGCCTTTCGAAATGGCTCAATCCCTCAACGAGCTTGCAGGCGGCAATACGCCGGTGACTCTGATGGTGCCTGCGGGCCGCGAGGGCGACGAGCGCCGTTGTCGCGAAGCAGGGGTCCGTGGCTACGTCGAGAAGCCCGCCGACCACGGTGTCCTAGTTGACGTGGTCAAAGCCACCATCACCGCCACCAAAGCCGGCGGTGTCGATACGGTGGTCACAGCCGACACGTTGGGCGCCAGCCGTCCCACCATGAACATCCTTGTTGTCGATGATGTCGAGACAAACCTCATCCTCACCGTTCGCATGCTCACCGAACGAGGGCATCACGCGGTAGCGGTCCGCAACGGTGTTGAGGCGATCGACGTCTTCGAGCAGTCACGATTCGACGCAGTTCTCATGGACCTGCAGATGCCGGGTCTCGACGGGTTCGACACCACAGCTGCAATGCGAGCGGAAGAGGTGTTGCGTGGCATCGCCCGCACGCCGATCGTTGCGTTGACCGGCCACACCACCGCCGAGGAACGGGAGAACTGCATCGCCGCAGGGATGGACGGATTCCTCTCAAAACCGGTCCGGCCCGATGCTCTTTTCGCCGCTGTCGAACAGTTCGCCGTCCTAGTGACCGCCGCCGCTTAGCCGCGCTCAATCGGGGCAAGCAGCAGATTTTGAACTGCCCTACCCACCGGGCCCCACTCGTCGAACAGCTCTGCGTCGGCCATCCCGGTTCCGTTCTCCTGCCAATGGGAAACGGATTGCGAACAGAACCAATCGCCTTCAGGCTCACGATGCAACGAGACGCTCAGGTCCGGGTTGACGAACATCATCTCGCCGATAGGGGCGTTGTAGCTGATGCCATTGCCACAGTCGGCCAGCGGGCTTATCTTCTGAAACGGTGAGGGCTCCTCGTCGGGGAGGATCGGGACCTTGGTGCGCATCCACATCGTGGTCGGACCGCCCTCGCCCATGCTGCTTTCAGGGTCGTATCGGGCCTCAACCGAGTGCACGAAGCCCTGCAGGTCATGCGCACCCTGTTTGATCGGGAAGTTGCTCTGCATCGACTCGGCGAAGTTGGGGGAAATCACCTCGGCCGTTGCGACATCGAGTCCGTCGAGTTGCCTGACGTGCATCCCGAAGGCGCGCACGTAGATACGCTCCTCGTCAAAGATCTCTGCCTCGGTATAGGTAACCGAGCGACCGGGTCGTCTTACTTCTGACTGCACCCGGAAACCGACCATCGGAATAGGCCGCATGAGCTCAACGCATATCCTGGCCAGCCGCTGCCCAGGGGCAAGACCCTCCATCGCCCGCACCAGCAACGCGGTCGGTGGGCCACCGTGACATGCGTTCTCATTCCACGGACCACGACTATGCGCAGTTGGCTCGAACCAGACGTTGTCGCCGGTGGTGAAGTACGAATCGGACATGGCGGTGACCCTACCGGGAGGGAGCCACATTTGTCAGGGCCAGCTGGTACAAATACTCACATGCTGATAGACCAACTGAGCCTGCGGGACATCACCGAGGCCGACCTCCCCACGATCTTTGAACATGAGCAGGATCCCGAGGCGATCCGCATGGCCGCCTTCACCCACCAGGACCCTTCTAACCGTGATGCCTTCATGGCGCACTGGCACCGTCTGTTCGCCGTAGACACCGTCGTCACCAAGGCCGTTGTGCTCGACAAGACCGTCGTTGGTCACATCGCCAGCTGGGTCCAAGAAGGTGACAGGGAGATCACCTATTGGATCGATCGCAACCACTGGGGGAAGGGCATTGCCACCACTGCTCTGCAGCTGTTCCTGGCGGATATGGAAACTCGACCGCTATGGGCGCGGACCGCCAAGGACAATGTCGGTTCCATCAGGGTGCTCGAGAAGTGCGGCTTTGAGACGGTCGGCCAGGATCGTGGTTTCGCCAACGCCCGTGGCGAAGAGATCGACGAACTTGTCCTCAGACTCGACAGCTGAGGTTCTATCAACGCACCTTGAAGCTGGCCACGCCACCCTTGATGCGTAGGTCGAGCCGGTTGAGCGAGGTTGAATAGTCGGCCGACTCATAGCCTCCACCGTTGGGCAGGAAACGATTTGTGTCGATGTCCACTTCAGCGAGACCCGTTTCGGCGACGATTCGAGCCGCCACACTTGGCGGTACCCGGACCTCAACAGATGCGGCTCCCGCATCGACGGAGGCTTTGGTGTGGCCTTGCTCGGGAGCGGTGATAATCGTGGAGCTGGCCCCAGTCTTCAGATCTAGTGAGTTCACCAGCAAGCCGCTGAGATCAAGGGTCGTGTCGGTTGCCCCAGTATGGAAGTCGAGTTCGAGCTCGACCCCTGGGTTGAAGTCAACGCTGAACGGTTGCCCGATCGAGCGGGCCCACAGACCCGGTGTCTGTTTGAGGGAGACATCGAGACGATCACCCTTGCGGTTCACCCGCTGCTCGACACCGCCCGCAGCCCCTGTGCAGAGAGTCATGCTCCCAGCCGCTGATCGGCCTACCCGCAGCTCGCCACCACCATGATCGACACGAACTCGAGCTCGGCTCGCCCCATCCAGAGGTACGTTGATGACCTTGGTCTCGATGGGCTGTCGCCGCATCGTCCCCGCAAGCAAAGCAATGCCGCCGATGATGAGGACGGCGGGCCAAATGAAATCGGACTCGACCACATCAAAGTCGCGGAGCAGAAAGAAGGTGCCGAACCCAATCAGAACCACCGGACCAAACCAGGAAATCCTCGAGCGCTGAAAAAGTTGGTCGGCAGCCATGGCAAGACCAGTCACGACCAAGATTCCTGGCCAAGTCGACACATCATCCGGCCACACATCCATGGCGCGGAGCAGAAAGATCCCGCCAAATCCAATGAGGACAAGACCGAGGAACAGACTGCCTTGGCGTCGCATCGCATCCTCCGCTCGATAACCAGGCCGAACCCTACACCCGTCTGCACCCCGCTCCGATCGTATGCATCGATGACGATGTGACATCATGGGGCAACACCCATGCCAGGACCACGGGAACCTCGAGGGCTCGGTTCCTTGCGAGAATCCTTCGGATTCTCATGAGCAGCAAACCGTGCAAGGCTTGAAAGACGTACCACAGGACCACCAGCGTGACCGAACCTGCAGAAACGTC
Organism: bacterium; assembly: GCA_024228555.1. GTDB lineage: Bacteria > Actinomycetota > Acidimicrobiia > Spongiisociales > UBA5794 > JAAETI01. The sequence continues at coordinate 30,152 of JAAETI010000866.1, forward strand.
CACAAACGAACCCGTCGGGGAGGGAGTCTTCCAGACCGGACGGCTCATCACAGTTTCGGCCGGTCATGCGGTCCATGACACCTACACGGCATTTCTTGCTCCACTGCTCCCCCGTTTCGTGGAGAAGTTCTCGATGAGCAACACGGCAGCCGGCATGCTGTCGGTATTCCTGCAGTTGCCGGGTCTGCTCCAGGGGGTGATCGGCCATCTTGCAGATCGCACCACTTTGCGCTGGATGGTGGTGCTTGGACCCGGAGTGACCGCAATCCTGATGAGCTCTCTGGGGTGGGCACCGGGGTACATGGCATTGGCGTTGTTGTTGCTTCTTGCCGGGTTCAGCGTCGCGGCGTTCCACGCAACCGCACCCGTTGCGGTCGGCTACCTGGCGGGCAACAAACTCGGCCGCGGCATGGGCTTCTTCATGGTGGGTGGCGAGGTGGGCCGGACCGTAGGCCCGCTCGTGGTGGTCAGCGCTCTTGCCGTTATGTCGCTTCGCTCGATGGTGTTTCTCGCTCTCGCCGGGATCGCAACCTCCGTAGTGCTCCATTTCAGGCTGCGCGACGTTCGACTGCAGCCGCATGATGATGCCGACTCAATTCACTGGCGCGATGCGATCAGATCGATGCGCGGCATCATGCTGGTGCTGGCCGGGCTGGTTGCAGTACGCAGCATGATGATGATGGCGGTAACCATCTTTCTACCGCTGTTCCTCACTGAGGAAGGCAGCAGCATCTGGCTAGCCGGTGCTGCACTCTCGATCGTCGAGGCAGCAGGCATCGCCGGAGCATTCACCGGCGGCTGGATCAGCGACCATGTCGGCCGACGTACCGTGCTCATCTTCGGCCACCTCACCGCCCCCATCGCCTTGCTGCTGTTCCTCGCAAGCAATGGCGGTGTCCGCATCGCTCTTCTGCCCGTAATCGGCTTCACCTTGCTGGCAATCCCGCCGGTACTCATGGCTCTCGTTCAAGAGCAGTTCCCTGAGAGCCGTGCGCTGGCGAATGGCGTGTACCTGTCGATGAACTTTGCCATCAGATCAATCGGAGCAATAGTGTTTGGCGCGGTCGGCGACGCCGTTGGACTCTCGACTGCCATGACCATCGCCGCCTTTGCGACCTTCGGTGCACTCCCGTTGATCTGGGTTCTCTTCAACCGCGACGGCGTAGCCGACAGGTCCGGCTAGATCGGTGAAGTCGTTCTAGCCGCTTTCCCGACGCATGCTTCCAGAGAGACGAGGCGGTGTGAGCTGGGCCATCCGCTCGCGATTCCGGATATCGGCAGCAAAGCACCCGGTGTCTCTCTGACGCTGGCTCGGGTCAGGTGCCTGTTAGCCCAACGATGTAGAGAACTGAGAGAATCAGCATCACGATCGACGGCATCGTCGGCCAGGTGTCGCCAGCCCGTCGGTGATAGACGATCGCTCCAAGCATCATCCCGGCCAGGCCAGCTGCAGCCAGGATCCCGAGCCACTCGAGGTCGCTGCTCACGGCTCCAATGACGACACCGGCTACGCCGAGTAGCTCCGCATACGACGTGAGCCTCCGAATTGGTTCATAGCCGAGCCGCTTCGCCTGCTCGATGGCCTCCTCGTTGTTGGAGAGCTTGAATACAGCCACTCCCCCGACGCCGACAACTAACAGAACCGTTGTAGTCCAAACGAGCAACTCCATCGGTCACGCCCTCCAACTGAGTCGCATTCGGCTCGAACGGCGAGTGTAGGTCCCTCGACCCTCCACCCGTGACGGCACATGTGATCGGGAAGGCCTAACACGGACGGTCATCGGCGGTGCCGCCATCTTCCCGACATGTTGAAGGAAAAGGCCATGACGCGCAGCAGCGCTGCCGCATAGACGGGGGCTTTGATGATCACAGCACGGAGCCGTCGTACAGACCGTGACTCTGAGTCCGTCAGTCGATTGTTGACCTCGCAACTCTCTCGTCGGCGATCGGGTGCCGGCTCATGGGTGAATCACGAGATCGTTGAGGCTTCGCATGCCGCCCCGCATAGCCGTCACCGCCCCCAACTGTCTAGCGGCTGACATTCAAGGCATCTCTTCCCCTGCACGGACGCTTCAACCCAGAGGCATAGCGGCAAGTGTCCGTACCTCAAGGAGAGATCATGTCTTTCGACAAGTCCAACACCGCACTTGTGATTACCGATCCACAGAATGACTTCCTCAGTCCCGACGGGGTGACTTGGGAGCTAGTCGGAGCCAGCGTGACCGAAAACCGCACAGTAGAGAACCTGGAGCAGCTGATCGCCGGGGCGAAGGCAGCCGGCTATCAGGTGTTGGTCTCACCGCACTACTACTACCCAACCGACAGCGATTGGCAGTTCGGCGGGACTGTCGAGAAGCTGATGCACGATATCAACATGTTCTCCCGTGCGGGGACGCTGAGCTTGGACGAGTTTGACGGCTCCGGCGCCGACTGGGTCGAACCCCTTGGCAAGTTCATCAATGACGGGGCCACCATCGTCACCAATCCGCACAAGGTATACGGCCCACAGACGAACGACCTTGCCCTCCAGCTACGCAAGCGAGGCATCTCCAAGGTGATCCTGGCCGGCATGTCGGCCAACCTCTGCGTGGAGGCCCACATGCGTCAACTCACCGAGGACGGATTCGAGGTCCACGTGGTCAGCGACGGCACCGCAGCTGCGCAACACCCTGAGCTCGGCGACGGCTATCAGGCTGCGCTCACCAACTTCCGCTACATCGCAAACGGTGTCCGCACGACCGACGAGATGCTGAGCGAACTTCAGTAACACAATGCGACCTCAGCCTGACGAGAAGACAACTTCCTTGGGGAGCGGAGTCTGCTCGTCAACAAATGCAAAGTGGACCAGCCAGAAGTCTTGCCGATAGACACGGTCATAGAACCGGCGCAGCGTCGGCACGGCCTCACCGAGGTGCCGCATCGTCTCGTCCAGATCACCCCACTCCTCCCTGGCCAGTACATCCCGCTGGCCAGCGATCCAGCTCCCATCAAGCCGATCGAGGAACTCGGAACTCTTGGTGATCTGGTCTGGCTCCGCAATGCGTATGAACCCCGACGGACCGCCCGCAACCGCAAAGAAATGCTTGCCGGCCATGTTCAGCTCTCGCAACGTCGGCGCCCTGGCGTCGCTCGCTCCCGATGTCCAGAACAGCTCATCGGCTGACTGCATCGATCCCAACTCCACCACCGGTACCGGACTTCCGCGCGATCCGTCTGCGTACCGCCACCACCTACCCTCGACCACATCGGCCTCGGGACATGCCACCAACACGCTGGTGTAGGCAGCGTAGTGGTCGGCAAGCACAACCCACTCCGCTATCCCACCGAGCATCTTGCGGTAGCCGGCCTCATCCGAACCCGCAATCCTGAGCCGGACTCCCCAATCCGACGTCCCATCCCAACTGTGGTCCGGCTTCCATCCGGTGTAGTGCGTGTACCGGCGCTCGCAACGACCGCTGGCAACCGCAACCAGCAAGGACTCGTCAGACTGGATGTCCCGTGCGATCAGTGCTGCGACCCGTGCAGCTCCGGGCACGTCCCCATCCACAATCGCCCGATAGAACCACTTGGTGAACTCTCGTTCGAGCGTCCTGGTCACCGGTCTCGATCCGGCGTCGTTCTCGAAACACATATACCGGATCCGATTCGGCACCAGGGTCGGAATCAAGGGCCCCTGCAGAACGGATGCCACCGAACCCGGATACGAACTGGGCAGCGTGTCGGCGGCGAGTTCTTCCCAACCCGGCTCGGACTGCTCCAGCTTCTTACGTCTCATCAGGAAAGACTACGACTCACCTCACCCGCCAACTCTCCCTGAGTCCGGGTCGACCATGAGCGAAGACACGTCGACCGCCTCGAACGCCGAGCCGGGGATGTCATCCCACTCGTGCAGCATGTCGTTGTCCCACCGGTCGTCGGGCGCACCTGAAATGAACCAGGGGGATCCGTTGTCGGCAAGGATCAGTCCGTACTCCTTCATGGCGGTCAGGATGACCTGAATCTCGGCCGAGTAGCCGGAGATGTCGAAGTCGGCCTTGAGCCGGAACCGCTGCCCCATCGGCGGGTACTGGCTACCGCTCAAGCTGGATGCATCGTGGCGGGCAGGCCACACGTGTTCGTTCCGGGTCCGATCAACTGTGAAACGGATCGCATGGGTGATCTCGCCAGATGCCACCTCGTCGTAGGTAACGAGGCCGGGGAAGATGGGAAGACCGGCGGCGTCGGCAGACGTCCAGCCATCGGGGCGCAGCGAATTCGACGTCAGGTCATACTCGGCGCCCGAGTCTGCATCCCATGATCCATTCCCCTGGGGGAAGGCGCGATAGAGCTCGTACAACACACACTCGTCGCGATCGAGAACCAGCACGTGACGGTCACCGCCTGCGTCCGGTCCTCCCTCGATCGGTGCGTTGGCCGGGACCGGCCAGGGTCCGGGATCGCTCTCGTTGCCGTAGGCCGTGTAGTTGATAGCCACGTCGGGCTGGCCCGGCCCAACCTCGATGAAAGGAATCCCGATTGGGCTGTTGGACCCCGGGGGCCACACCCCCGAGCCAAAGTCGGCATGCAGGGTGTCGCCGGCACCGATCGTGTTGATGTAGGCCGCAGAGTTCGGATCAACGGGCAGATCGTCAATCGGTGTGTTCCAGATGTTGTCCGCAGGGAGCACCGAACAGCGCACCGGTGGCGTGATCGGGCTCAGCTCACCTGCCCTGGCTAGAAAGCTCGCCATCTCATCCCGGCGTACTTGGCGGGTCGGGCAGAACATGCTGTTTTCTGGCGGATTACAGCCGAGCGTGATCCCGGCAGTAGCGAGCCGATCGATATCCCCTGCGAACAGCGAATCATCGTCGTCGTCAAAACGATCCCCACCCCCATCGTCGTCGTAGCCGAAGGCCCGCACCAGGAAGGCAGCCATCTGTTCCCTGGTGACCGAGCCACCAGGACAGAAACGATCATTGGCTGGTGGGTTGCAGCCTCTGGTAATCCCAGAAGCAGCCAGGCTGTTGATGTCGGCTTCAAACACCCAACCGGCGTCGTCCGTGAAGTAGTCAACCGTCGTCGGGCCCAAGTCCAGGGCCCGCACCAAGAACGCCGCCATCTCGCCCCGACTCACCGAATCGGCAGGGCAATACCTGTCGTTGGTGGGAGGGTTGCAGCCCTTGGTGATCCCGGCCGCGGCAATCGCCTCGATCGATGGTTCATGGACGTTGCCGTCGTCATCGCGGAACGTGCCTCCCGGATCCAGTGGCGCCGCCTGCAGCGGGACGACCCCGGCAACCAGCAAAGCCACGACACCAAACAGCAACAACAACCGTTTCACCAAGTCCGTCCCTTATCGATCGTCACCAACATAGATCGGCACAGGGAGCTAACGGGCTAAGCCATATGACTCGAGTTGGTCGACATACATGTTGAGGAACCGTGAGGCAACGGCGCCATCGATCACCCTGTGATCGAACGACACCGAAACCGGGAACACCGGGGCGATCGCTATTGCCTTGTCCCGAACGACGACGTCGTCCTCAGCCCGCCCGATCGAAACGATCGCGGTAGTGCCATAAGGAATGATCGGTGTCCCATAGCCTCCACCGACCGCACCCACATTCGACACTGTGAACGTACCGCCGGTCAGTTCGCCGAGACCCAGAGACCGCTCCATCGCTCCAGAGCTCAGCCTTGTGATCTCTTCGCTCAACTGGAGCAGGTTCATAGTCTCCGCATTCCGCACCACGGGGACCATCAGCCCGGCTTCGGTGTTGACGGCGATCCCTACATGCGCACCCTCACTGATCTGCAGCGCAGTGCCGTCGAAGTTGGCGTTGAACTCGGGGAACTCGGCCAGCACCGGAAGCACGGCTTTCACCAGCAGCGCTTCCAGCGAGAGCCCCGTTTCCTTCTTCGCCGCCAAGATCCGGCTGGCGTCGGCGGATCGCCACACCGTCACATGGGGAATCTCGGTCCACGATTGGGTCAGGTTCCGAGCGATGGTGCGACGCATTGCGGTGAGGGTCTCGCCCTCGAATGATGAGTCCTCGGTTGGCATGCTTGCGGCGGGCGCCTCGGGTTGCGCCGCAACTGCTTTGACATCGTCACGGGTGATCTTCCCGCCAGCACCGGTGCCGGTGACTGCGGCTAGATCAACACCGAGCTCGCGAGCGAGCTTGCGCACTATCGGCATGGCCCGGATCGGTGCGTCTGCAGCCAGCGGCCGTTCCTCTGCGAACACGATTGGATCGGGATCAACGACCGGTTCGGAGGACGTCTCCGTTTGCCAGTTCTCGCCGGCTCCACCAACCACCGCAAGAAGCTCTCCGACTTTGATGACGGCGCCCTCGGGACCGCCACGATGCAACAGCACACCCGCCTGTGGCGATGGGATTTCCACGACCGCCTTGTCGGTCTCCACCTCGACCAGAGGTTCGTTCACCGTGACGGTTGCTCCCTCCGCAACCAGCCAGCTAACGATCTCGGCCTCGGTCAAACCCTCCCCGATGTCGGGGAGATTCAGCTCGTACGCCATCAGCTGTTCACCGTTTCCCGGATCGCGGCCGCAATCTGCTCCCCGGTGAGCAACGCATGCTTCTCGATCTTGAACTGTGGCCACGGTGCGTCGGTCGCGGCCAGTCTTCTGATCGGCGCCTCCAGCGAATAACCACAGCGTTCGGCAATGGTGGCTGCAATCTCAGCGGCAACGCCGCCGCTTCGCTGGGGCTCCTGAACCAGGAGTAGCCGGCCGGTCCGCTCCACAGACTCGGCGACGGTCTCGAAGTCCCATGGGTAGATGGTGCGGAGATCGATCACCTCAGCCGATACCCCTTCGGCTGCGACATCCTCGGCAGCCTGGAGCGCCAGCGTCACCATCGCACCGTAAGTGACGATGGTGACGTCTGTGCCTCCGCGCCTCACACGCGCCCTCCCCAACGGGATCGTGAAATGGTCTGATGGGACGTCCTCGCGTTCTGCCCGATACAGCACCTTGGGCTCCATGAAGACAACCGGATCCGACGACTCGAGGGCGGCAGCCATGAGGCCCTTGGCGTCGGTGGGTGTTGATGGGATGACAACGACGAGACCGGGGGCGTGTGTGAAGTAGGCCTCAGGGCTGTCGCAGTGATGTTCGTGCGCACCGATACCCGCTCCATTGGGGAACCGAAGCACGACTGGCACCGATGCGTGACCACGACTGCGGAACCGAATCCGCCCGAGATGGCTCGCAACCTGGTCGAATGCGGGGTAAACAAATCCTTCGAACTGCACCTCGGCAATGGTGCGGCTACCCGAGACGGCCATCCCGATCGCGGCGCCGAGGATGCCCGATTCGTTGAGCGGCGAGTCGATCACCCTGCCCTCGCCAAAGCTCTGCTGGAGCCCCTCAGTGAGACGGAACACCCCGCCCGACAGCCCGACATCCTCGCCGAGAAGGATGAGGTCATCGTCCTGCTCCATCGCCTGCTGCATCGCAGAGTTGATCGCCTCAGCCATGGTCCAATTCTCTGTCGGCCCGTCCGGCGCAATCTCCTCTTCGACAATCCAGCGATCCGCATCGTCGAAGACCGTCTCGGGCTCACCGGCCAATCGCTGCAGATCGTGAAGCTGGTCCTCGAGGATCTGCGGGATACGATCGTATGTGTGGCGGACTATGTCATCACGCCCTGGCACCTCAGCACGCTCCAGGCGGGCAAGGGCCGAATCGAAGAGCGCCCCGCTCTCGGCGAGCAAGGCCTGCTCCTGCTCATCATTCCAGAGTCTGCGCCGCTGCAGCAGTCGGCTCATACGCAGGACCGGATCCAATGGTCGCCACTCTTCAACTTCGGATTCGCTGCGATACCGGGTGGGATCATCCGCAGTCGCATGAGGGCCGTAGCGATAACAAATCGCCTCAATGAGCGTCGGACCGTCCCCTGAGCGGGCCCGCGCCACCGCCTCCTTGGTGACCTGATACATCGCAAGCGGATCCATCCCATCAACCTGCACACCGCGCATCCCGTAGGCGATGGCCTTCTGGGCGACCGACTCGGCTGCCGTCTGTTTGCGATAAGGAACCGAGATCGCATACCCGTTGTTGGCGCAAATGAACACGGTCGGCGTGTTCCACACACCGGCGAAGTTCAACCCAGAGTGGAAGTCGGTCTCAGAGGTCGCACCGTCACCAAAGTAGGTACCCGTAACGGTGTCCTCGCCACGCAGCCGCGCTGCATAGGCATGGCCGACGGCATGCGGCAGCTGGCTGGCGATGGGGACCGTGATCGTCATCATCCGATAGCGATCAACGTCCCAGTCCTGGTTGGGATGCCCTCTCCAGTAGCCGAGGATGACATCGTGGGGCATGTTGAACGCCAGCTGCACACCGTGCTCGCGGTAGCCCGGGTAGATGAAATCGTTCTCGCCAAACGCCATTGCCGACCCGATTTGAACGGCTTCGTGACCTTCGAGCATGGCGTACGTGCCGAGACGACCCTGGCGTTGTGCCATGACGGCACGCCGATCGAAATCTCGGCTCAGCACCATGAGCCGGTACATCTCGACGAGTTCCTTTTCGTCAAGCCCGGGGTGCGGGCCGACCAAGACTCCGTCGGGGGTCAATAGCTGAAGCGGTTCTCCAAGAGAATACGAAACATCCGAAGTCATGACACCTCTCCCTACACGATCTGACAGGTAGAATGGCGATATCTATATACAGATTGCTCACATTCTTGTCTGTATAGTCTACAAAAATATCGCCGCCTGATGCACAGACAATACAAAGTGTGACTGGATCCCGAGGAGAACATGCCGGAATCGGCCAGAATCGACGAATTGGACGGGAGACTGATCGCCGCCCTCAGCGAGACGCCGCGCATCGGAATTCAGGAGCTATCCAACCGTCTCGGCATCACCAGGACAACGGTCTACGCCCGGTTGGAGAAGCTGGAGACGGCAGGGGTTCTCACGGGCTTTGGTGCCGATATCGATTTCTCAACTTTCGGCTACGGGGTCACCGCATTCATCACGATCGAGTTGCAGCAAGGCAGGTTTAACGATGTTGTCCCTGTCCTCGAGGCCATGCCCCAGGTAATCGAGGCGCATGCGCTCGCCGGCGAGGGCGACATAATCTGCCGAGTTGCGGCACGTAGCAACGATCACTTGATGGAGCTTGTGCAGACGATCCTCAGCACCAAAGGGGTCCGCCGCTCGTCGACCGCCATCTCTCTCGAGCAGTTCATCAGACACCGGACACTCCCCCTCGTGCTCCACGCCAGCGGCATCGAATAGGCCCAGCACGCTATCTTCGGCCCATGACCCAAGTCGTTGTCTGTGGTGCCGGGATTGCGGGGATCTCCACTGCGTTTCATCTGACCCGGATGGGGGTCACGGACATCGTTATCGCCGACCCGCTCCCACCTCTAACCCTGACGAGCGACAAGTCCACAGAGTGTTACCGCAACTGGTGGCCCAACGAGCCGATGGTGCGGCTGATGAACAGATCGGTTGAGCTGCTTGACAGGTATGCCATCGAGTCGAACGACATCTTCGACCTCAACCGGCGCGGCTATCTGTACCTGACGAGCGACACCGCAGCTCTCGACCAAATTGCAGCCACGGCGGCAGCTGCAACAACCGCCGGTGCCGGCGAGCTCAGAGTCCATGGCACCGGCCACAGCAAGTATCGACCCGAGCCCGACCATCCAATCGACGGTGCAGACCTCTTTATCGACGGGGACGAACTACGCACACACTTCCCTTTCGTTACCGAAGCGGCAGTCGGAGGTCTCCACGCCAGAGTCGCCGGGTGGCTATCAGCCCAGCAACTCGGCGCATGGATGCTCGACCAAGCCGTGGAGGCGGGTGCAGCCTTGGTTCGCTCCCGGGTTGAGTCCGTCTCGACCAAGCTGGGCCAAATCGACGGTGTATCGCTGGAAGACGGAACCCACATCGCCACCCCGACATTTGTCAACGCGGCAGGACCGATGTTGCGCGAGATCGGTCTGATGACCGGTGTCGATCTACCGGTGTTCTCAGAGATCCACGCCAAGGTGAACCTACGTGACCACGCCCATGTGGTCCCCGGCCACGCACCGATGATGATCTGGAGCGACCAGCAAGAGATCGACTGGAGCGAGGACGCCATTGCGTATCTTCGCGACGAGGGCAGATCAGACCTCATCGGTCTCATGCCATCCGGTTGCCACGCCCGTCCTGAAGGTGGCTCCGACTCGCCGTGGGTCCTCGGGCTCTGGGAGTACCACACCGAGCCGGTGGAGCCGACCTGGCCGATCCCCTTTGACGTGTTGTACCCGGAGGTGGTCCTGCGCGGACTCACCACGATGATTCCCGCGCTATCCGGTTACCGGGATCGCATACCAGAGACCATCGTCGACGGCGGCTACTACACGAAGACCATCGAGAACCGACCGCTCGCCGGGCCGGCCGGCCCTCGTGGCTCATTTGTCTGTGGTGCCCTGTCTGGGTTCGGCATCATGGCCGCCTGTGCCGTCGGCGAACTGACGGCCATGGCAGCCACCGGAGGCGAGCTACCCAAGTGGGCACGTTGGTTCGACGTGAGTCGGTACAACAACCCTGGCTACCTCGACACGGTTTCCGGTGACACGGGCCAGATCTGATTTCGGTTGCTATCCCAAAGCCGCGGCTAGGGCATCCAACAACACCTGGTTCTCATCCTGAGTGCCAACGGTGACGCGGATGAATGGACCCATGGGACGAACGATCACCCCAGCCTGCAACAACCGTTCGCCCAGTTGTGGGGCATCTCCGTCGGGCCGGATGAGCACGAAGTTCGTTTGGCTCGGGATGTAGTCAAGACCCAGCTTGGCGAGACCGGCCTCGAGCAAACTCCGTGCCGTGTCGTTGCCCCGAATCCGCTCGGCCAGCCGGTCCGGGTACTCCAACGCAGTGAGAGCGCCTACCTGCGCCATCGAGTTGACGGAGAACGGGACCTGGGCCTTGCGCAGCTGCGCCAACGTCTCCGGTTGTCCGACCATGTAACCGACCCGCAGACCGGCGAGGCCAAACACCTTGGAGAAGGTCCTGGCGACAACCACGTTGTCTCGAGCCAGAGCCAGGGCAATCGCAGTGTCATAGTCCTCGCTGGTAACGAACTCGCAATACGCCTCATCGACGACAACGAGTGCATGATCGGGAACGGCAGCAATGAAACTGGCGACGTCGTCGGCTGCCAACCATGTCCCGGTGGGATTGTTCGGATTACACACGAAGACCAACGACGTGTCTGGTCGAATCGCCGCCAGCATTGCATCCAGGTCGTGGCCCAATCCTGCGGTCGACGGCACGGCAATCGGTTCGGATCCGGCCAGCGCTGCGGCGATGGGATACATAACAAAGGACGGGTCTGCAAAGACCACGCTCGTGCCATGTCCGCCAACCGCGATGGCTGTGCACAAGATCAGCTCAGTGCTGCCCGCACCCATCCACAGGTTGTCTCCAGGAATGTTGAGATAGTCGGCTAGAGCATTGACGAGATGGAAGACCGAGTTCTCTGGGTAGCGGTTCAAGTCTCTGGTCGCCGCGGTCAATGCATCCTGCACCTCAGGGAACGGAGCAGCGGGCCACTCGTTTGATGCAAGCTTGACGATCTCCTCGATACCGAGCTCACGGGATACCTCATCGATCGGCTTGCCGGGCCGGTAGACGGGTACTCCTCCGAGATCCGTACGAAACGCGGGCATCACTACCACCTTTCGATTGCCTGGGACCAGGTTACGACTTCTGCAGGCAACCCGAACAAGACTTGGGAGGCGAACCCGCTCCCGGTTCTAGAAGATGCCGGTGAAATGCAGGGTCGCAATTGCCCCGCTGGCAATGGCCGTGAAGGCCCAAATGGCAACGACCTTGGCGATGGGGCTGCGACCGGCAGGCTCGGCGACGTCGATTTCCTCTTCCGCAACGTCTTCGAAGACCTCGACCTCTTCCTCCGTGGGAAGTTCCTCGATCACCTCTGACTCAACCAGTTCCTTCTCCGGAACAGGAATAGCCTTGGTGCTCTCGTCGCGCGACCCGAAACGACTCGCTAGGTCGGGACCCTTCTTGCTGCCGACCGGGGGGACAGAGTCATCTCTGGCCAACTCCTGCTGAATCACGTTGCCGAGCTCGTCAAAGGAAGCGGCCTGGGGACGTCCCTCAGGAGCGCTGCCGTCCAGCGATATCAGCGATCCGTCTTTCGCTGGCGGATGGAGATCGGGCTTTGGTGGTGATGCCGCGGGCGGCGCTACCGATTTCTTCGGTTCCGGGGGGAGGGGATTGGCATCGGCGGGAAAGGGAACAACCTCTTTCGGACCCGGGTAGCCTTCGACGACCTCAGTGTCCTCAGTCTCGATCAGATCGCGCACTCGGGTGCGGGCCGTCGGCGGGGACTCGGGCCCCGGCTCGGGGCTACGGTTGCCAGCTGCCTTGAGCTTCTCTTCCTCAGTTAGCAACGCAGAATTGGACGTGGAGCTACCACCCCGCATCAACCTATCCATCCGAGCTTTTAGCTCATCAATCTGGTTGAGGAGTTCGTCGTCGTTCGCGCTGGCGGGATCACCCGACATGGATTGGCTCCTGTTGCTTACCTTCCCTGTAGATCTCGGCATTCTTGGCCATAACCTTGAGCGCCTGGATTCGCACTCTCAGGTGAACCGTCAACGCCGCAGCGGCGTAACATGGAATGGTTCGCCCAATCGTTCCGGAGTAGCTATGCAACGTTATGTGATCCTTCTTGCCGTCATCGGGACGGTCGCCACTGGCTGCGGCGGTGATGATGCCGACGTGGCCGCAGATGCCGACGTGGCCGCAGATGGCGATACTGTCGCGGTCCATTACGTGGGAACACTCGACGACGGCACGGAGTTTGATTCGTCGCGGGGTCGTGAACCTCTCACCTTCGAGGTGGGCACAGATCAGATGATCGCCGGCTTTGATCGTGCAGTGCATGGTATGGCCGTCGGTGACACTGCAACCGTTCGCATCCCACCCGAGGATGCGTACGGGGAAATCGATCCTGAGCTGGTGTTCTCGCTACCGATCGAGGAAGCACCCGACGGTGTTGCGGTGGGCGATGAGGTACTGATCGGTGGCGTAACCACCGGTGTCGTGACAGAGGTGAGTCCGACCGAGGTCACCATTGACACCAACCATCGTTTTGGGGGACAGGCGCTTACCTTCGAGATCGAATTGATGTCAATTGAGGAGTGAGTCCGCTCTAAGTATCCACCGACATCGCTAATTACCCTTCAAACTCTTTACACTCGCCTCCCAAGGACTACAATCCGGATTAGGCCTCAAGCTTGGAGCAAGACATGGCCCAGACATCTGATTACCCGCCCGTCCTCGATACCGCAATGGTGGCTGAGCTGCTCGGGATGAACGTCCAAGTCGTGCGTCGCATGGCCCGCGACGGCTCCATTCCCTGCTATCGGATCCCCGGTGGCCGTCCATTTCGGTTCTTCCGCGACGAGGTCCTCGATTGGTTGAAGGGTTTCCCCGTTCACGAACAGCAGAAAGCCGAAGAAACGGTCGAGTCCTAGGGTGGCTGGCTCGTGAGTTCCTGGTGGTCGGAACACCCTGACCTGGAGAGTGTCGCCCGCCGCGGTCGCTCGGAACTCGACGAAGAGTCCGTCGCCGCCGAACAAGACGCCGAACTTCTTCGCAAACGTCGCCGCACGCTGGAACAGATGTGCTTTGAATGGATGAGCCGTGGTGATCTTGTGACGATCGCTGTCACCGGACGCAGCTTCGAGGGCCAGCTAACGGCCGTGGTCAACGATCTTGCCGTGATGACCACCAAGACCATTGATGTCGCCATCAACATCACCCTGGCGGGCCTGATACGCAGCGACACGAGAGCGGTCTTCGCAGGAACGACAGGGGAACGCTCCGTCAGCTCGTTCCGCGCCCAGTTGGGCCGCTACGAAGTCGACGCCAGTCCGGTTCGGCTGATCGGAGAGCCGTTTGACGTGGTCGGTGTCATCGAAGCTTCAACCGACGATCATGTGGTGCTCCGAGACGCCCAAGGCGTCGAGTGGGCGTTGCCCCGCACCAGGATCGCTGCTGCGATCAGAACGTAGGCGTGATCGTTACCGTCCCCGTAGCCGACCCGCCTCTGCCGTCACTGATTGTGTAGGCGAAGGTGTCCGGAGTGCTCCAATTGTCGGGATCAGGGTGCTTGTAGCTGCACTTGGTGCCTTCATTGACAGCAGTGACGACACCGAACGTGCTGACTGAGCAACTGGTCACGGTCAGCGAATCGCCGTCGGGGTCGCTGTCATTGGCCAGCACCTTGACCTGAAACGCCTTGGTATGGACTCCACTTGTCGAATCGTTGGCCGCTACCGGGGGTTGGTTCTGTGGCGGCTGTGTGGTGGTGGTCGTGGTGGTCGTGGTGGTCGTGGTGGTCGTGGTGGTCGTGGTGGTCGTGGTGGTCGTGGTGGTCGTCGGGGACGTGGTCGTGGACGTTGTCGGGAACGTAGTCGTGGTCGTGGTCGCCGTCGGGGACGTGGTCGTAGTCGTGGTCGTGGTCGCCGTCGGAGACGTGGTCGATGTCGCGATCAGCGGTGGCAAAGTCGTCGACTCCGGAGCGACTGTTGTCACTACCGGAATCGTCGTTGGCGTGGGCAACCCAACCGTCTCCGGAGGCGTGATCGCCGATATCGGCCCCACTATCCCGGTCGCGACTGCGGTCACGACAACTGCACTCGTTGCCGCAAACGAACCCGCCCACTCTGCGACACGCTGAGACCCAGCTAGGAAGGGAATCTGGGCCAGGAATGTCAGCGGCCCGGTAAGTCGGCGCAGTCGGCTCGCCGAGATGTTTAGGAAGGCTCGCACCACTGTCGGATCAAACTGTGAACCGGCGTTCTCGCTCAGCTCCCGCAGCGCAAAACGGGGACTCATTGCGGGCTGGTAGGACCGCCGCGCCGTCATGGCATCAAATGCGTCGGCAACCGCGACAATCCGAGCGCCATGGTTGATTTCTTCACCTGAAAGGCCAAGCGGATAGCCGGTCCCGTCCCACCGTTCGTGATGATGGAGGATCGTGTCGCCCCACGGAGCCAGGAACTCCTTGATTGGCGAGATCAGTTCATCCCCCAGCTGGGGGTGCTGCCTGATCGCTTCCCACTCGGCGCTACCAAGACTGCCTTCCTTGTTGAGAATGTCCTCGTCGACCCTGAGCTTTCCGACGTCATGAAGCAGCGCCACCCAGCGCAGCTTCTCCCGGTCCTCAAGCGGGACGTCGAGTTCCTCGGCCAGAACATCAACAAAGGCTCTGGTGCGTTCTGCATGTCCGCGGGTGACCTTGTCGTGTGCATTCAACGCCGCCACCAGCATCAACACGGTCTCGCCGGCACGGGTGGGATCGTCATCGATTCCCTGGTCGCGCGCTTCGTGAATCCGCGCCTGGAGCTGAGCCGTGGTCCACGTTCGCATCGCAACCTTGACGCGCGACGGCGCCGCCCCGGGGAAGACCAGGGACATGTCGAGCAGCGCGGCCAGGGGCAGGAACTTGCGGGCCATTCGATCGGCCAGCGAAACCGTTGCGAAGGAGGTCGCAAGCACAGCAAACCACCATGCGATACCGCCCCAGATGCCGCTGTAGGTAGGCAGGACCCTTCCGACGATCGTGGCAGCAACGACTCCAAGCACCAACGGCACCACAAACACGAGGGTGCGCACAGCGCGCGACGCCCAGCGACGTGGTTGCCATCTGAATTCGGTGACCATTAGTCCTCAATGCTCCGCGCCGACTGCGTGAACGCGGTCGGCTGCGCTGGTTGTATCGGCGCAATTGACTCCGATCTGTACCTCAATGGAGGTGGGTTTGCCCCCATGGCGGATTACGCTCGGGAGTCGATCGCTGAACAGCAAAGGACCAACATGAACCGGCTCGGCGCTCTCGCCATCACCGTCGCCATCGTCACCACTGCGTTCATCGCATTGCCCCGCTCGGCCGAAGCTGCTCCCGGTGATGCCATCGTTGCCGGAGAGGTACGTGTGGAGGCGACCTACGAGCACATCGGGGTGGTCTGGGAAGTCAGCGGCGATGACAATCTGAACAGCACCATGCAGCTCGAGTTCCGAGGGCAGGGATCCGTATCCCCCATGGAGCGAGGAGCGATGGCGGTACGGGCTCACCCATCGATCGTCGTCAATGGGGAGCCGCTGGGCCTCAATCAATGGGGAGCCAGCGCGATGTTCCTCGACGATGGCGACGACTACGAGCTGCGTCTCACGCTCACCGATCCTGATGGCGGAAGCACCAGTACGACGCTGTGGGCAGCAACACGGACTGTTGCGGAGCCAGATCGAACCGGTCGGCAGCTCCACGTGGCCCCGGGCTCAGGTGGTGGGTCGGGAACCAGCGGCGACCCTTTTCGCGGTCTGCAGGCAGCCGCCGATGCATCTCAGCCGGGTGACACTTTCACGGTGGCCGCCGGCACCTACAGCCCCTTTGAGGTGACCACCTCGGGAATGGCGGACCACCCGATCGTCTTCGTTGCCGATGGAACAGCGATCATCGACGGGGCCAACACCGACCGCGGCGTCGTCACCATCGGCACATACAACACCGACACCAGTCACATCATCCTGGGCGGGTTCATCATCCAGGATGGTCGGTGGGGAATCGATGCGCAGAACACCCAAGACATCCTGATCACCGACAACACCATCCAAGATGTCGACCACGGAATGCTAAATCGGCGAGACAACGGATCAGAGGCACGCCAGACCGTCTGCGATAACGAGATCACCGGACGCACCGCTTGGCCCCAGCCAGGTGTCATCCCGGGCGAACGTGGAATCGATCTGCGCGGCTCCGGCAATGTTGTCTGCCACAACACGGTCCGCTATTTCGGCGACTGCGTCTCGGTCCAACCGTTCACCGGAGACTCGTATGGGAGCGACATCTTCGGCAACGACGCCGCCTTCTGCGTCGATGATGGAATCGAGATCGACTACAACCAGGCGAACGTCAGGGTCTGGGGCAATCGGGTTACCAACGCCCGCATGGGAGTCAGTGTCCAACCGATCGCCGGCGGCCCCGCCTACATCTTCCGCAACGAGTTCTTCAACCTGGAGAGCGTCCCCATCAAGATGCACAACGACACGACTGGGTTCATCGTTGCTCACAACACCGGAGTAAAGGTCGGCGACGGTCATGGTGACAACGGAGCCATGTGGCGCAACGCCACCTTCCGCAACAACGTGTTCATTGGGACCCGCTATGCCTTCGAGTTCACAACCGTGCGTGATGAGGGCTTCCGTGACTTCGACTACAACGCCTGGGGGACGACCCGTGAGGTCGACCCCGGTGGCCCCTGGTTCAAATGGGAGAACGTCCGCTATGACCGCATGGATGATCTCCCCGCCGGCGTCGAAGACCACGGAGTCGAGGTTGGCCTGCTTGACCTCGTCGGGGCCAGCCTGCCTTCCGCCTACACCGCAGCCGTCGCACCGGGCACGGCAGACTTGCGACCAGCGTCTGGGTCGTCAGCAATCAACGGTGGGACTCCCCTCGACAATCTCAACGATGGGGTGACGATCGTGGGCGATCCCGACATGGGGGCATTCGAGTACGGATTTGCCTTGCCGGAGTACGGCCCTCGTGGCGAGCACGTCGGATCACGCTTCATCGACGTACCCGTCGGCAGCCTGTTCTTCGACGACGTTGAATGGTTGGCGGATTCGGAGATCACAAAGGGCTGCAATCCGCCACTCAACAACCGATTCTGTCCCAGCGACAATGTGACTAGGGGGCAGATGGCGGCGTTTCTGACAAGGGCACTCGACCTGCCCCCAGGACGAGCAGGGGTATTCACCGATGATGACGACTCGGTGTTTGAAGCCGACATCGAAGCGCTCGCCGCCGCCGGGATCACCATCGGGTGCAACCCCCCAGCCAACGACCGGTTCTGCCCGACCAGCAATGTGACCAGGGGGCAGATGGCTGCTTTCCTGACCAGAGCCCTCGACCTCCCCGCAGGACCAACGGGGGCATTCACTGACGACAACGACTCGGAGTTCGAGACCGACATCGAAGCGCTCGCCGCCGCCGGGATCACCACCGGCTGCAACCCACCGGCCAACGACCGGTTCTGCCCCAACGACAACGTCACCAGAGGTCAAATGGCCGCCTTCCTCAACCGAGGGCTGTCGGACTGAGCCACCGCACTGAGCGCGACAGAACTGGTAGTGATTGCTCCGTTGCGCCGACAGGTGACCCGTGGGCCCAGCACGACAGTCATTCTGCGATCGATACGATCGGCTCGAGACTCACTGTTGTGCCCACATGTCGCTCTGACGCCGTGACGCGTTTGCCGATCCGGGTGCGGCAGATCATCCGCAACCTCTTCACCAATGTCGACCACTGCGGCGGTGACCGGGTCCGAATCGAGGCGGCTGTCGACGACGGTGTTGCGATACTCATAGTCCGAGACAGTGGCAGCCCCCTGCCTCCAGAACGGCGAGCAGATCTTCCAACCGTACGAGTCATCCGGCCCGGTTCGTGGCCAGCCGGCAACGAACGGTCTTGGCCTCGCCGTATCGCGAACTCTGGCGGGGCTGATGGATGGAACTATCAGATATGACCATGATGGAGACCGGTCCGTCTGCGAACTCATGCTTCCCACCGAAGCAGCGTTGTCGCTGCTATCTCCTGACGTTGTCGACAGCCACAGCTTGATCCGGGCAATGGCCCTGCCAAGAGCTCTAGGCTCTGAGTCCTCATGGATGACCTCTACGAAATCATCGCCGAACCCAAACTACGAGAGCCAGCTCTGATCCTGGCTCTGTCCGGATGGGTTGATGCCGGGGGTTCTGGAACCGCCGCAGCCGACTTCCTTGCCAAGGACGGTGACGAACTCGTTCGCTTCAACGGCGATGCCATCTTTGACTACCGCGCCAACCGGCCAACCGTTCGATTCCGCGAAGGCAGGATGACCGAGGTCGAGTGGCCGGGGATCACCATTCATCGGCGGGCGCTTGCGGAGCGCGACCTACTGGTAATGGTCGGGACGGAACCTGACTATCGCTGGAAGGCGTTTGGCGAGGGCGTCGCCGACCTAATGGAACGCTTCGGGATCGGTCTGATCATCACAATCGGTGCCGTCCCCGCTGCAGTTCCCCACACTTACCCGCCACCGGTGATGATGACAGCGTCGACGGACGAACTCGTCGGCAGTGACGATGTCGCCCTCGGCGATGATCTCGATGTGCCGGGGGCAGCGGTCAACGTTGTCGCCGACGCTGCGGTGCGACGCGGGGTCGGGACCATCGGGTATTGGGCGCAGATTCCGCACTATGTCAACGAGCGATATCACGCTGGGGGTTTGGCGCTGCTGAGGCGGATTGCGGTTCGTTTGGACCTGGACCTCGATCTGACTGAGGTGGTCGAAGCTGCCGATGAACAGGCGACGCAGATCAATGAGTTGATTGCAACGAGGCCCGAAAACGAAGCCCATGTGCAGAAGCTCGAACTGCTTGCCGAAGAAGGCAGACTCGCGAGCGGCGACGAACTCGCAGCCGAAATCGAACGCTTCCTCGCCGACGACTAGCGACCCCGGTAGCATCCAGCCTTCATGACAACACCTTTCGACCAAGCACCCGCATGGGTCAAAGACGCAGTCTTCTATCAGAGACTCGGTGGCCGACCCTTCGCTGCGGTTTCGCTTGCCGCTCGACACCCTCACAGATAGGTCATCCGGCGCTTCCGATGAGGGCGCGCCGCCACGTGAATGACACCCGATGCGGAATCGCCTGCCCTTCGCCTTACGGTCGCCGTCGCCTGGGATGAGCTCGACATCCGTCATCACTGAAGCCATTCCCTCATTGATCTCCCGTAGCAACCGACAGGACGGCAGGTGCCTATGAATGAACGATCCGAGCATGACGAAAGGGACTTCGGTGGTCCCGGCTGGGAGAAGGAGCATTCCGTCGACCACGCTGACTACCTAGACTCGATCTTCGACGAGGATGACCCCTTCCACGAGGAGGCTCTCAAGTCCTACAACGAGGAGCGGGCGAGAAGGGGATAGGGTCCTCGGTTCATCTGCGGGGACACCCTCGAATCGGACGACGAGCAGGCAGATATCGGGATCGTCATCTAAGAACGTCTCAAGCACTCCCATGACAGAAGCGGATTCTTGCCGCCCACCACTTGGCGAGGGAGGCGCCATCTGCTCTCAAGCCTCGTGCCGACAAGCCGATCATCTCATGTGATCTCAAATTGAGTGCCAGAATGGAATTGCTTTGAACGGTCAATCCGAACGAATACATACCATCAGGGCAGTCGCTGAAGTGCTTGGCGCTGAGGACTGGTCGATCATTGACATGACGCTTGAGGCTTTTGGGTGCCCGACTCTCGATACGTGGTCGGGCAACACCCGCGACTATGTGCTCGAAATGGTCTTGAGCGCTCCCGAACCTGCGGTGATAGCACTTGCGGAGCACCTCGATCTTGTTGCCCAGCCAATGGGTGAGGTTGGCGACGCAGACTGCTGGGAGGAGGGCTACTTCCGACTCTTTCTCTCGCACCTGGCGCGGCACAAGGTCTTTGCTCATGAACTCAAATCCGAGCTCGCAAGCCGCGCCATCTCGGGATTCGTAGCGCATGACGACATCACACCGACCGCAGAATGGATCAGCGAGATTGAGAGCGCGTTGTTCTCAGCGGATGCATTGGTCGCTCTCATGCACGAGGGCTTCGAGAACAGCTATTGGACAGACCAGGAGGTCGGGGTCGTCATGGGTCGGCGGAAGCCAATCCTTTCCGTGAAACTAGAGACCGATCCCCACGGATTCCTGGGCAAGTTCCAGGCGATCCCTGGCGGCGCCGCAGAGACGGTCGCCGCCCGCATCTTCTCTGCTCTCGTCAGTAGGGAGGATACCGCCAGGGCCATAGCTTATGCCGTGGTCCACAGGACCGAGCGAGGCAGAGGTCACAACGACAACCAAGACAACTTCCGCCTCCTGGGCCAGATCAGTTACTTCGATGACACTCTTGCGAAGCGCTTGCGGACTGCGATGGACGAAAGCCACTACGTGGCGGAGGCGTACAACAAGATCACGATCATGACCAAGTTATTCGATCGCTTCGGCTACCAACTCGACTACGAGGAGTGAATCCAACGAGCAGGCATGGCTCCCCGCGGCCCATCGACAAGCCGAGCTGTTTGCGAAAGCCTCGCAGGGCCTTGTCGTCTATCAGCTGAACGTCGACCTGATCGATGGGACGTCGACATGGAATGTTGACCTTGGTCTCGGGCAACCTCCGCCTGGATCTCCGCCGCCCGAAGGTGATCTGATTGACCCGAATCCACTCATCCGTCGTGCTGACCCGTCGAGCGCCCAAGTGGCGATTGAGCTGAAGGCGATCGTCCACTGCGTGTCAGAACTCTGGAACGTAAGCACGCGCAGCAGCCCTAACGGCTCCGGTCTCGATGCGAAGACAGGCATCGTCGTGAACATGGACAACATGAGCCTCACCACGACCGCTTATCACGAAAGACCCCCGGCCCCACAGGTCGGGGACCCGATGCGTTACGACGCCTTCATTCAGCGCCTCTGCTCGGAGTACGTCGCCAGATTCACCTAGACACGTCCGGCCTTTCTGAAGAGACCCTCGCCCATCCCACGGGCGGGGGTCCTCCTCTGTCGGGGGAGGCCCTGCCTCCGTCGAAGTCCGCAGGTTCGCCCGAATGCGAGCTTCTCTACGTCTCGACGCCGAAGGTAACACAACTCCTCGCTCGATCCTCCTCCTTCCGACAAGAGAACTAGCGAGAGGAGAAGGGAACCCATTCCCTCGCTCGAAACTCCTTCCTATGAGCAACACGAAAGGCCCCGACGATGACGAACGAAGATCGCCCTCGATGCCGATGCCACTCCGATATGTGACGCCCGGACCCACGGTTGACACTGGAGCGGTGGTTCCCTTTGAGAAGGCCCCCTCCTTGGCCCCGACGCTGCCTCATTAGATCGCCGCTCGGGCTAGGGGCATGTCCGGCCACGTCAGCGAAGCTGCAAAGCTCAGATCGTTCCAAGCTTCTCCTATACGCGCAATGCGGGCGCGTGTAATGGGCGGGGGCAATACGAGGGAAAAGCAGGGCACCCGCTCCGCACCGAGAGATTTGGTCGGCGGCCTCCGACCCCCGGTGCTCGGTGGGTCCATTCCCCGAGATGCTGGGAGAAGTTCCGGGCTAGTTTCCGGAATCTCGCGGGATATCCCCGGCCTCGCTACCTGCGACTGAGTGCTTGGCGGGCGAGGTTCGTGAGTTCGGGTTGGATCCGTATTTGTGCGATGTCGCCATTTCCGTCAACCTGCGATCCGCCCTTTAGATACCCCCGTTCGGTGAGACGCTTGACGGTCCACTTCCGCCCCTCTGACTCATCGGCACGGAAGACGACGGCGGTCGGTTCTTCGCCTCGCTTGATGGCGGTTTGAACAGTGCGAAGTATCTCGGCTTCGATCGCGTTCAGCATTGTTCGATGTCCATTCGATAGTTGCATCTCAGACGAAGAGCGTATCAGCGGGGTCTCGAATTCTGATTGAGGCCGTAGGAGTCTCCTATCTACGGCGTGGCGTTGCGTGCCGCTACAGTTCGCCGTAGCCGGGATATCGTGAGAGGGGAACGCCGATGGCATCTTTCTTGGGACGCATGAAGGAGAAGCGGGAGGCGACTCGTGCACAGCGGGAGTACGACCTCGCCTACGTCGCTTGGACGCAGGAGCACGAACTCGTAGACAACCTCCATTACATGGCGACAAACCTGGACGAGGTGTATCGCCAGACATCGGAGGCCGGGTTTTCGATTCGGCTAAAGAAGGATGAGCACGTGCTGATTTCCGTCGACGGCGCTGGCTTGGTCGAGCCTCGGGCAACGGCGGGCCACTATCAGGGTGGATCGTCGGGCGTGTCGTTCCGGGTTGCAAAAGGCGTGAACTTCAGGGTGGGACAGCACAAGGGCACCTATGTGCGTGGTCCGGAGGAACAGAAGATGATCGACTCGGGCGGCGCTCTCTACATTACGACTCAGCGGGTGATCTATACCTCAATGAATCGAAACCGTGAGTGGGCCTTCGCCAAGACGATCGATGTCATGCATGACGACCTTGGTGTCACGTACATGAACGTGTCGAATCGGCAGAAGGTGTCAGGGTTCGTTTATGGCGAAGGTGTTGCCCGGGAGGTCCAGAATCGTCTCGTGCTGGCAATGGCTGTGTTCGACGACGAAGTCGATACGCTCGTAGCCCAGTTGGATCAACAACTCAGTGAACTGAAGGTGTCGAAACCGGTCGCTCCGTCCGCACTTCCGTCCTAGCGATTGAATACCCAGTTGCTTTGCGAGAGGCTTTGAATCCGTCGCTGCTGTCGGATCTTGACTATGTGCTGTCCGCCAAGAAGCGCCTTGCACAGGATTTCGACAGCCGTCTACAACGATTCAAAGAATGAAACGTCGACCTCAACATCCTCGACAACTCGTTTCGTCACGGAGACTCCAAGGCTGTTTTCCTTCAAGAGGTCGCACAGTTCATCGCCATCGATCAGGTCTACCGGAGGGGCTCCGTCCCGGGTCGCCTCCTTCTTTGCAGCAGGGGTAAACACACCAGTAGTTATGACAAGGCCCTTCTCACCCCTGCCGGTCATGGCTCCTCGAAAGTCCCTTACGACGCCCGGACCAACTGAACCCTTGTAGCGCTTGCACTGGAAGTAGATCGGGAAGCTGACGAGGGAGGGCTTGTAGACGCCGACGCCATCGATGCCTTCGTCACCGCTGGATGGTGTCACTTCGAGGTTCACAAACCCGGCCTCACGAAGGAGCCTCATGGCCAGCCGTTCGAAAGCGTTGGGGTCCATCTTCTTCAGGACCTCCAGTAGCTGTTCATTCCATGCAGCTTCGTCCGACTGATCGCCGTCTACTTCCTCATCGGCTTCATGCTCGGCTGCCTGCTGTTTCCGTGCCTTGCGCCATTCAGCTCTGGCTTGCTTGTCAGCTGCCCGGAGCAGAACATCGGCTTCCTCTGGCGGCATGTTCAGGTAGCCGGCACCCGTCTTGTTAAGGGACCAGACACCTCTTTCACTGTTGTCGAGAGCACCCACCGCCTTCAGGTAGGTGCGTGCCCAGTGGAGGCGATGGACGACCTTAGAGCCGGAAGCGGTTCCCGTCGGAGGGTATTCAACAGCGAGCTGCTCTTCAGTGATATGGGCGACCTCGATCACGGTCTCGTCGAGTTCGGCGATGGCGGCAGAGCCGCCGAGCTTCTGGACAGCAACCAGAGTTGGGTACATCAGGTCACGGTATGTGGGAATCGGTGTGTCGCTCATTCAGCCCAGATCCTACCTCTCGACAGAAATCAACTCAGGAAACCCCTTGACAGTGCCATCGGAAACATGTCATTCCGGCCAGAAGCGCTAGCGGGCGGGTGACCTACCCTCGATGTTCCCTATCGCAACTCCTCCAAGGCTGCCGAAGACCCACGGCCAGAGCAAATCCCCTGTAGAAGAATCGGAGATAATGCTCGATGCGAGAACGACCCAGGTTCCAATCCCGAGCCAGAATAGCGGTACCGCTACCGTCATCACCCTGTCACGTCGCTGGCGTGTGGCGACCTTGTCTCGAAACCCGGCCACTCCTTCGATGCGACCGTCGAGCCTGAAGTCGCTTGCGTCACCATTGCTGAAGACTTGGACTTCGAACCAATCCCGGCCGTTGAGGAGTAGCGGATCTATCTCGACGTACAGGTCGAGGTCCCTAGCGTCCTCGACAAGGCTCACGTGAGGCCGAATCGAGGGGGACGAGGAGTCCGCAACTTTGGCACCTAGCAAGTAGGCGGAATCGAAGGTGATTCGAAGTGGGCGGTCGAAGTCGGAACTCTTGATGGGCCTCCGCCCCGAATTGACCAGCTTCAGCGCAAGAATGTGCACATCGGGAGGATTCGATACCTGCTCCCACCGCACGCTGAGGTACTGACCCAGCAACTCCCTGTCACCGAGTACCGGTCTGTTGTAAGTGACTTCGTAGTCGAGGGCCGCACGTGGGCTGCGACGCAGCCCGAAATACCACGTAGTGATCAACCCGATAGTCGTAAGCAGCAGGCCAAGTACTTCCATGGCCCCAGTGTAAACACCGGCGGACAGGCCGCTCAGCCACAGCGAGAACCGGCAATTGCGATGAGCCGCAACGACCCAGAACGCCTACGCAAGTCCCTGCTGGCAATAGGTTATGGATGCTATGATTGCTATGGACATAGAAACAAATTCTTTTGGACCACCATGAAGACCCCGCGAGTTGCAACCTACGCCAGAGTGTCCACCGAGGAACAGGCCTCAGAAGAGGCAACCTCGCTCGACGAGCAGCAGAAGAAGACGGACGCCTACGCTATCTCCAAGGACGCAGAGGTCGTCGACCGCTTCACCGACGATGTCTCGGGATCGATCTCGCTTGCCGACCGCCCCGGCGGGGCCGAACTCCTCTCGGCAGCCCGGAGTGGTCAATTCGACCTCGTCGTCGTTGCCAAGCTCGACCGCTTCTCCCGAAACCTTGTCGCCGGAACTGCCGACCTCCAGAAGCTCAAGAGCCATGGCATCGGCGTTGTGTTCCTCGACTTTGGCGTGGATACATCGACTCCGACCGGCGAACTCATGCTCTCGGTCATGCTGGCCTTCGCAGACTTCGAGCGAAAGCGCATCCGGGAACGCATGACGGACGGCAGGGCCGGACGAGCACGTCTCGGCAAGTGGTCAGGCGGGCGACCCCCCTACGGGTATCGGATCGGAGCGGAGGGGAGGCTTGAACTCGACCCCGACGAGGCCCCAGTCGTCGAACACATCTTCGCCCTTGCAGCAGCTGGGAGGACGCCATATCAGATAGCCGAAATTCTGACCGATGGCGGGACACGAGCGAGGACCCGAAATCGGAAGGTCAACGGCCGCCCAGAACCGCACTCCCCCGCATTCACCCACGGCACGGTCAAGGGCATCCTCCAGCGGGATGCGTATAAGGACCTCGGGGACGGGGATGGTCCCGGCATCTTGAAGCATCATCGGGTGGAGTACGAATACCGGACCGACGACAACGGCGAGTTCATCCTCGATAGCGAGAGGCAAAGGATACGTGATCAGGTCCCCGGCTCGGGTGAGCCATTCACGATCCCGGCGCCATCGATCGTCCCGGCCGACACCTGGAAGAAGGCCAACAATGCGCTCCAAAAGCGAGCAAGGGTACGCCGCTCCAATCCCCCGACACAGGTATGGACCACCAAGAACGGCCGCAAGATTCGGGGTCGTGGGTACGGCCTAGCCGGGCGAATCGTCCACGAGCACGCAGATGGATTCGTTTCGATGACCGGTGAGCCACGCAAGGGAATTCGCCGCTACGTTTGCTCCGCCAACGAGACGTGCTCGGGTTTCGGACCTGCCCCCCGGGGCGGCTCGACCATCAAGTCGCTCGTTGCGTCCGAGGTAGACGCGGTAGCCCTTTATCACCTGCTCGACGTGCTCGAAGACGAGGAGAGGCTCGGCAAGTTGGCTGCCGAGTACGTGGCCCGGCTGGACGACGAGGACAAGGTCGCCGAGACCTCCGAGACACTGGCCGAGAGGGTGGACAGGCTGGATACAGGTCGCAAGCGCCTCGCTCAGGAGGTCATCCGATTCGGACTCTCCGACCAGGAAGCAGAAACAATGCGGGCCGAGCACGAGAGCAAGCTGGCCGATGCTCGCCACGCACTCGACCTCGCCCTTGACAGGGAGCGACGCCGAGAGGTCGTTACCCATACTGTCGAGAGCCTCGTCGAGGCCATCTCGGCTATCGACTGGGAGAACGTCAAGGTCGAGCCGGTGACGACAGGGGAGTTGCCGCTCCCGAAAGCTGGCACCGTCCTCGACGTGCAGGAGTTCCACAGGGTGTCAACTATCTTGAAGGAGGCGGCAAGAGACGTCGCCCGTGCGGAGAAGCGATACGGCCTCCGCCATGCCGAACTACGAACGGAGGCCGTCGAATGGCTACGAGCGATAGTCGAGAGTCTCGACCTGGTGTTGGTGATTCGGGGAGCCGACCCGACGGGCTGGGACTTGGTACCAGCGAGCGAAGCACCACGGGCCACTCGTGGGACGAGTGCGGTATCTGTTCGCAGAAGCTCGAAGCCAAGACGCCGCTCGAAGCCGCTCCTGGGTGGACGAAGCACTCCATCTTCTATCAGATCTTCCCTGACCGTTTCGCCAAGTCAGATCGGGTCTTCAAGCCAACGAACCTGCAGGAGTGGGGTGCCGATCCAACAGGCCACGCTTTCCAGGGCGGAGACCTGCTCGGCATCGCCGAGAACCTCGATTACCTGCAAGACCTTGGGATCACCGCCCTCTATTTGAACCCGATCTTCACCAGCGGCGCCAACCATCGCTACCACACAGACGACTACTACCAGGTTGACCCCCTGCTGGGCGGGGACGAGGCGCTCGATGAACTGATCGCCGCTTGCCATGACCGTGACATGCGAATCGTGCTCGATGGCGTCTTCAACCACGTCGGCCGTGGCTTTCACCAGTTCCACAGCATCGTCGAAAACGGTGCCGAGTCGCCGTATGTGGACTGGTTCACCATCGATGGATTCCCCCTCAACCCCTACGGCAAGGGGCCGGCCAACTATCTGGGTTGGTACAACCTGAAGCCGCTCCCCCGCCTCGACACCGACAATCCCGTCGTCCGTGAATTCACCATGCAGGTCGCCGAGCACTGGCTGCGCAAGGGCATCGACGGATGGCGTCTCGACGTCCCGGTCGAAATCACTGCTGATGGGTACTGGGAGGAGTTCCGAGAGAGGGTCCGAGCGATCAACCCCGATGCCTACATCGTCGGTGAGATCTGGGAGGACTCCACCGACTACATCGCCGACGGCACTCGCTTCGACGCCACCATGAACTACCTACTGACCGTCGAAATCATCTCGTTCGCCGTTGGTGAGCACATCGACCCACCTCATGTCGTGCCCAATCCCGCATACGCCGGAGTCGGCGCCATCGACGCTGCCACATATGCAGCCCGAATCGACACGCTCTTCGCTCGCTATCCGATGCACGCCCACCAAGCCAATCTCAACCTGCTCGAGTCACACGACACCGCCCGGCTGCTGACAACAGCGTCCAATGACCGGGCCTCGCTGATCCTGAGCACTCTGCTCACCATGACCTTCCCCGGTGCGCCATGCATCTACTACGGAAGCGAGGTCGGAGTTGCTGGATCGTTGGATCCGCAATGCCGCCGTGCTTTCCCCTGGAACGAAAGCGAGTGGGATGTCGAGCTGCTCGAAGCTCACCGCACCCTGACGGCCCTCCGTCATGCCCATCCCGCGTTGCGCGCACCCGGCTACCGCCACCTGTCGACCGAAGGACACCTCTACGTGTTTGAACGATTCGACGAATCGGAACGGCTCGTGGTTGCAGTCAACGCCGGCGATGACGAAGCCACTGCGTCGATCTCCGTCAGCGGACTGCTCTGGGGTCAGGCGACATCCGACCAGGACCACATCACCGTCCCGGCCCGCTCCGGCGCGGTGTGGCGTCGCTAGCCGGGCGCTCCTGCATCTACCCGGTAGAGGAACGCCGCCATCTGTTCGCGGGTGACCGGCTCGTCGGGACAGTACCGATCGTTCGCCGGCGGATTGCATCCCAAAGAAACGCCGTTGGCACCTAGCTTGTCTATGTCGGCCTCAAACACAGAGTCGTTGTCATCGACGAACAGGTCACTGAGACCTCGGTCGGTCAGGCTGAACGCCCTCGCCAGGAAAGCTGCCATCTGGCCCCTCGTAACAAGCTGGCCGGGGCAATAGTGATCGTTGAGGGGCGGGTTGCAACCCCTGGTCACCTGCGCCGTGCCGAGTTTGTCGATATCTGTTTCGAAGACTGATCCGTTGTCGTCAACGAATAAGTCCGCACCGGCGCCGTCATTGAGTCCTCGCGCCCGAACCAGAAATGCCGCCATCTGACCCCGAGTTACCGGATCAGCCGGGCAGAAATTCGTGTTCTCGGGTGGGTTGCAGCCGAGAGTGATCCCGACTGTCGCCAGGTATTCGATATCGGAAATGAAGCCGTTGGATGCGGGGACGTCATCGAAACTGGGGAAGATCCACATGGAGACTTCGGCGCGAGCCGTACCCATCCGCTCGTCTTGGATCTCGTACTCGAAGACGTCGGGGTACGGATACCCATTGCCGGGCGACAGGCCAACACCGCTATGGGTGTAGGTCAGGGTGCCGTCGCCGTTGATGGTGACGCTTCCTTCGGCCGGAGCCCCGGTGATATCGTTGATCACGAACGACTCACCGTCAAGCTCGGAGTCGTTGCCGAGCACGTCCACGACGGTCGTGCGGCCTCTCCGCGCTTCATCCCTGTCGTCTACCGCGACGGGATCGCGGTTGACCGACTCCCAGCTGATGTCATACTCGTTTGCCAAGTGATTAGTGAGGTGAGCCTGCGCGGTTCCGTCAGGGTTCATCATCCAAACGTCTGCATCCCCATCATGAGTGGAGACGTAGGCAATCTTGGTTCCGTCGGGCGACCACGCTGGCGCATAGGCCTCACCCATACCTCCGCTCGTGAGATTCACGGGCTGTGTGCCATCCGCATTCATCACCGAGACGTCATCTATCCCCGCCTCCCATGAAACAAAGACGATCTTGGTCCCATCGGGTGACCAGGCGGGGGCGCTGTCCGGGCTTGGCCGCGCCAGCAGTTCTCGTTCGTTCGCTCCGTCGGAATCCATCACCCAGATGTCGTTGTCTCGACCAAAGACGATCGTCGAACCATCCGGTGACCAGGATGCGGCAGGTTCATTGCTCGCAGTGTCGGTGAGGCGCTGCGGGTTGGATCCATCTGAATGCATAACCCAAAGGTCGCTATCACCGCTTCTGTTGGAAGAGAACAAGATCTGGGTTCCGTCCGGTGACCAGTCCAAGGCTATGTTCAACTCGCCGCCGCTAGC
>JAAETI010000867.1 GCA_024228555.1 bacterium
CGCGCAGTTCCGGTGATCATCATCAGCGCGTCGAGCGGTACCCTCGCCAAGGTGAAGGCATTCGGCAGCGGGGGGGTGGACTACATCACCAAACCCCTCCATTTCGATGAGGTCGAGGCCCGCGTGCGAACCCATCTCTCGCTGTACCAACTGCGGCAGGATCTCGAGCAGCGCTACCAGGAAATGCGTGAGCTCGAAGCCTTGCGCGATGGCCTGACCCACATGATTGTGCACGATCTCAGCTCGCCGCTTGCCGCGATCATGGGCCATCTCGAGCTGCTTGAGATGAATGCCGACCAGCTCAGCGACGATCGCAAGACTGATCTCGAAGTGGCGTTGCGTTGCACCCACCTCCTGAATAGGATGATTCGCTCCTTGCTCGACGTCAACCGCATGGAGTCAGGCGAGATGCCGTTGCGGCTGAAAGACTGCGATCTGGCAGCCAGCCTGGAGGAGGCGCTCTCTTCCCTGGGGGGCTCGACTCAGAACCATCGCATCTCGATCGACCTGCCGAGCGAGACGGTGGTGGTCAATTGTGACCCTGAGCTGACTCGCCGGGTCATCGCGAACCTGGTCGGGAACGCGATCAAGTTCACTCCCGTGAAGGGGGAGGTGCGAGTGGCAATAGAGCCCTCGGGGGAGCGGGTGAGAGTCTCGGTCGAGGACAGCGGCCCGGGCATCCCCGAGGAATATCATGAGAAGATCTTCGAGAAGTTCGGGCAAGTCGAAGCACGGCGGCAGCGCCAGCTCTTTTCGACCGGCCTGGGCCTGGCGTTTTGCAAGCTGGCGGTGGAAGCCC
>JAAETI010000868.1 GCA_024228555.1 bacterium
CTGACAAGGACATCGGTGCCGCTCGAAGTAACATTGCCCCCTGCCAGAATCGATAGTTGATCTGAAGTCGTACCACCGGAAGAGAATGTGATGGTCAGTGTGCCACCATCGAAGTCGCCGCCGTCAACATCGCTGATGAAGGTGCCGGCATCAATAATAGACGCCGGATCATTTTCAGTGTAAGCAAGCAAACCAACCGGAAGGGCGATGGTTGGGGCATCATTAAGGGCTACAACATTAACCGTGGTGGTGATATTAGGGTTGGATGTGTCAGTACCACTGCCTGAATCTGTAAGACCGGTTATGGATATTGCTCGTGATGCTTGCGTTGGATTCTGACTGGAGTTTTGATAACTAAAGCCATCGATCAGGTTTTGTGCATCAACAACACTGGCACCACTGGTGTCTATCGTGATTGTTGCGGTGTTGCCGATAACATCGACCATGTAATCATAGCCGGATCCAGTCGTATCATTGTCACCGTTAGTCAGAAAAACAACGGAGCCATCTATGGTTATGGTTTCATCAGAACCATCGGTAACATTGGTTACTGTCAATACTATCTGTTCGATGGTCTGACCACTTTCTACCGTGCTCACGACAACTGTGTTGAACAGATCGACAGCGGCATCACCTTCTGTATGAGTCGGGTTGGTTGCCGTTGCACTTGCTGTTGGCGCGTCGTTCACGGCGGTGAAGGTGATCGTCGCCGCATAGGGGCCGTCGGTCAGGCTCCCGTCGCTCACCTCGACGTCGTAGGACGGAGCGAACTCACCACCGTCGTGCACGAAGGTAACGTTGCCCGCCGTCACGTCGGCCTGCGTGAACGTCGTCGTCGGCACGCCCGAGAGCTCGAACTGACCGTTGGTCACGTTCGATGCCGTGAACACCAGGCCCGGATCCAGGTTGTCGACGTCGCTCGCGCCGAGGTCGCCCGCCGTCAGCACGATGGTCTGGCCTTCATTGACGGTCAGGTTGTTGTTGCCGAGCACGGGGGCAGCGTTGCTCTTTTCCACCCGGAAGGTGAGATCCTTGCTCGTTTGTGGGCTACCGTCCTTGTCGATGAGGTCTCCGGATCCGAAGCCACCGGCGGCATTGCTTCCGGCGTAGATCTTTCCGTCTCCCGAGTCGCTTCCAATGCGGATGTAGTACGTCTGGCCGTCGTTGAGGTCGACGCTGCCTATGTCGAACGAGTACCAGCCCATCGTGGTGCTGATCGAACTGGTCGAGATGACGTCGC
>JAAETI010000869.1 GCA_024228555.1 bacterium
ACTTCGCGCCACTAGCAAGAGCATCATCGAGTGCGAGCCGATGACCTAGCCCGCCGTGGCAGTGGCAGAATCGAGTCGTGCGTGTTCGATGGTGGTTGCTGCTGTTTGCGATGACACTTGTAGGCGCAGCTTGCGGCTCGTCGGCTCATACGAGCACAGGTCGAACTCCGACGACGGTGACAGAAGACGAAGGCGTGAAGGAGGGCCCTACAGGACTTCCGGCGTCAGTGACGGTCTCCTCCAGCGAACGGACTCTCGAGTTGCCAGTGGTGGAGTCCTGTTGGACGACCAAGGTTGGTGACTCGACGGAGTCGGGTTGCTCGGAAGGCTTCGTTCCGGATCCGGTTCCTCACCTGGGCACAACGGAGCGGTTCCATATTGAATGGCCCAACCAGGAGTGGACGTTCACCGCGTCATCGGTGAACGAATGCGGCCCAGCGGACCTGTCCGTGCTGCCGGCTTTGGGTGGAGGGTGGAACATTGCGCTGCTCGGCCCGGCCGGGTATCAGGAGATCGTGCTGGTGGGGACAAGTGATGACGCCAGCATCACAACCTACGTGGCTGTCGATAATCCTGTGACACAACGAGTACCAGTGGTGATGGCATGGGCCGATACGTTCTTCTTGGACGGTGATACACCGACCACAGTTGGGTTCGCGGTGCAAGTCGTCAACGCCTCCCCGGTGCCGTCGCAAGCGACCGCGACGCTTGACTTGGTGGGGTCGAGCGGTGAGGTGCTCACTGTCGACCTACCTCGCCGGGACTCGAGTGAGTGCAGTGTGGCGTTCGAGCTGCCAGAGCCTGAGGCCCGTGAGGTGATGGCTCTTCTCGGCGACCCGCCCTTTCATCACACCTTCGTGCTCGACTTCGATGGGGTGGTCCAAGTAGCAAGCGCGAACTGGCCGGAGCTCATGGACCCTGAGACGTTC
>JAAETI010000870.1 GCA_024228555.1 bacterium
CACCGTCATCAACCGTGCCACCACCGGATCATCGATCGCCTCGATCGCGATATCGCGTTCCACCTCGTCGAGTTCGGTTCCGTGGAACTCGAGTTGACGAGCAACGCCGTGACACTGCGCTGCTCGTCAACGGGCACAACCTGCTGCGCCAGCCACCGGCGACCCACACCACCAAACAGATCGCTATGCGGACACGTCGGCACCAGATTCCGGGCCAAGATCGCGTGCACCTGGTTCTTCAACCGGGTCCGTTGCCTCACCAGATGAGTCCGGCGGTGTACCAGCCGGCTGAGCATACGAATCCGGTCATCGGGCAACCACACGGGCGGCAGAAGGTCCGCAGCCAACAACTGGGCAAGGATCCAGGCATCCACCTTGTCTGTCTTCACTTTTGCCGGCGCTGCGCGTGAACGTGGGGTGAGGTTGGCAGCGAGTTCTTGAAAAGGGTGGAATGCCCCCTGGGTTTGGTGCCACGTAGTTTTGGAGTCCTGATCGCCCTGCTGGGGCAAGGACACCATCGCCAAGCGACGCAAGAGTGTGGGTGCCCTGCCGCAAGCTCTACACCACCGACCGCAAACATCCGCTGTGGATCGACGTGGAGGTCTGAGCCCGCAGCGTTTGACCCGGTCCAGGCCGAGAGCGAGAGATCGGCACGAGCTACCGTCGGGGTCATGGATGACGACCCGCTGTGGCGAGATCCCGAGCCTGTCCCGCTCGGAAAGTCGGTCGCTGCTGGTCAAGCGGCATTTCGGTACTCGTTGATGATGCCGTCGCATCGGGTGGTTCGTAGGACGGTGATGGTGGCTGGTGGATGCTCTGGAGGGTCGTCGGCGGGTGTGGGCGGTCGTTGGCCGAGTGATTGGTGCGGCCGGTGGGTGTTGTGGTGGTCGATGTAGTCGCGGACGAGTCGTTCGAGTTGATGCTGGTTCCAGATGATGGTGCGGTCGAGGAGTTCGCGGCGGATCGATCCGATCCAGCGTTCAGCGAAGGTGTTCGCGACGGGAACCTGTACCGGGGTCTTGAGGATCTTGAGTCCTTCGGTTCTGAAGATCTCGTCGAACGATTCGACGAACTGGCTGCCTCGGTCTCGCACGAGCGCCCGTGCATCGTCGAGGCGCTCGCCGTGGGTGATGAACAGGTTTCGGGCTGCTTGGGTGGTCCAGGCACCGGTCGGGTTGGCGGTGAGGCCAGCGAAGGTCACCTCGCGGGTGCGCACGTTGATGAAGAACAGAACGTAGTAGCGGCGCAAGGTGGCGGTGTCGACGGTGAAGAAGTCAGAGGTGACTGCGGCTTGGGAGTGCAGGACCTCGGGCCAGGTCACAGCGGATCGGTTGGGGGATGGGTCGATTCCGTTGTCGGTGAGAATCTGCCAGACCGTGGAGTGCGCGATCTTGTGG
>JAAETI010000871.1 GCA_024228555.1 bacterium
CGGGGGTTGAAGTTCCACAGATATCCAGCGACGGCGTTGAGGATCAGGAACAACCCGAATGTGATCAACACCACCGGCAAGTGGTCGGTCGGGTCGAACGGTCGGATCAGGACTCGTTCAATGGCAGCCCCGGCGGCGGCGCTGATCAACATGGCGGCCAGGATGGCGAGGATCAGGCCCAGCGGCAAGAAACCGACACTGAGGTTCGCCCACCCCAGTGAGTAGCTGAGGAGGGAGTCCTCCGATGGGACCGCCAGTACATAGGCGATGAAGGTTCCGAACATGGCCAGCTCACCCTGAGCGAAGTTGATCAGGGTCGTGGCCTTGAAGATCAGGACGAGGGCAACCGCCACGATCGCATAGATCGCACCATTGTCCAGGCCGTCGAAGAGTCGTTGGAGGAATAGCTGCATGGCTGCATCCTAGGCGTATCGGAACATAGTTTCGAATCAATGTTACGAATCGTTGTTTCGAATCAATGTCTCAAAACGATGCGAGCGGTGACCAGTGGATTCCTCCTTGCCGCCGGATCCGGTTCCGGTCTCAAGCTGTTCACAGGCGGTTGCCAGACCCTTCTCAAGTGTCATCGTTACTATCCTGGGATGCAAAGGATCCTCAAGATCGTCGGCCCGGTTGTCATTGTCGTGGTTCTGCTCGTCGGAGCCGGTCTGTGGTGGTTCTTCAAGGGCGATGCACTAGATGAAGTGAGCCTCGATACCGCTGCAG
>JAAETI010000872.1 GCA_024228555.1 bacterium
AAATACTGGGGTGTCGTGACGAACCCGGCGTACGCCTCATAGCGGCGGTGGACCTGTCTAACCATCTGCTGCTCGCCTCCCGTGGTCAGCTCCGCAATCTGCTCGCTCTCGGATCGTAGATCGATTCGGCCTTTGGGAACGGATTGCAGTCCCCGCGGACACGACCTGCTGAGCAGGGGGAGGCTCACAGGCCGATTCAATGCTCGAGGGCGAGCAGCAGTAGCGCTAGCGATGTCTCGCCATCCCCTAGCCCGACCCCGAATCGAGTGGGGTTTCCCCGATTCGGCCTCAACCGCGAGTTCCTACTGTGAAATGCATGGTTCGCTATCTGCTCGGACATCGCATCGTTAAGCACTTCGCCCCAGGGCGCGTCTACTTCACCATTGATGGCAATGACTGCCGCTTCGACACCTCGTCTGATGCCGTGGCCTACATCCGCAAGACTGAAGCCGCACTGGCCGCCTGAGGCGGAACGAGTTCGGGGCACGATGCGCGAGTACGTCGCCGGGACGTATCGACGCTGGTCGGCCTGGCATCTCCAAGTTGTGATTGGTGCCGACGTCCTTGTGGTGTCTGCTCAGGCCGGGGGCTCAGCCGAACAGTTCCTCGCACGAAGGATGCCAGCGGGCCGGCGTTGTCGAGCGGGCCGCAAGTGCCTGAGCGGGCAGCAGTATGAAGGAGGTGCGTATGATCGATGTCGATGAAGACGGCCGCGGTTCGCGACGCTTACCAGAACGAATACGGAGACTCCATATGCAGGACGCGGCCAAGAACGTCGAGGGCCGTGTTGCCTCCTGGCGGGGCGTAGAGGTCCGCT
>JAAETI010000873.1 GCA_024228555.1 bacterium
CACGACCTGCTCAGCGTAATCTATCTCAATCTGCGGACATTCAACTGCTGTCGCAGAAGCCTCTTCTTGATCGCCCGAGCTCTCCAATCTTCGTTTAAGTGCCACCAAGTAGTCGGCAGGAGATTGCGATGCCGCTTCACCAAAATAGACGACGTTGCCCAAGTAAGGCGAAATGTCCTGAAACGACCCCCAGTTGATTCTGAGCTGTGGTATAAACGATAATAGGCAGAGAAGAGCCGAGATCCCAAACATCAATATGGCCAAAGTTCCTGCATGATGCACGATGCGATCGTGTCCTTCCGGCAAGCGTGCCTAGAGCCGATTTGCTTAACGATTGCGAGCATGGTCGGCGGCGCGAGGCGTGACGCCAGCCTCGCCATTGGCGGCGACTCGACGCTATCGACGGCGTCGGACCTACGTGCCGTGGTCAGTCTGTGTCGACCGGTCGAGAGGTCGCCCGGTTCATCGGTAGGGCATACCGCCTCGGATCGCTCGGCTCAGGCCGCCAGCTCGATTTCAGGCTGAGCTGCCGCCTCGGCTGCCGCCACGGCCGTTGGGTAGTTCCAGGGCATCCAGTGCTGGGGGCTGCGCCGCAGCTCTTCAGGGTGCTTCAGAAGCTCGGTGAGATAGTCGAACGGATCGGTTCCCTCGAGCTCGGCGGTGTAGATCAGGCTCATGAAGATGTCGGCGACGCGAGCACCCTTCTCGGTCTTGTAGAACAGCGCGTTCTTGCGGTGGAGGACGGCTTTCTTCAGTGCTCGTTCGCAAATGTTGTTGTCCAGCGGTGCGCCAGGCTTGCGCAGAAATAGCGTCAGTTTGTCCCACCGCTTGAGCATGTAGGAGAAGGCGCCCCCCAACGTGGAGTTCGGTTCGACTTTCCTTTCCTCCAGCTGCTCATTCATCCAGCTCTTCAGATCCGTCATGACTTGGGCGGAGTGATCTTGATGGCAACGAAGCCGCTCCTCGGGCGACATCTTCTCTTTGCGAGCGGTGGCATCGTTGCGGTAGACAAGGCACAAGGACTCGAGCACGTGGAGGCATTCTTGAGGGAAGCTGGCGGCCACCTCCACGAATTTCCTGCGACCATGGGACATGCAATTGGCCTTCATGAGGAGGTCCTCGAATTCCTTCGGCACATTTCGCGATAACCCATCGCACATGTGCATCGGTTTCTCGAGCTCCTTGGCCCTGTGCCGGAGCACGTCCCCGAGGTTTTCCCCGGCGTGCTGACGCCCGGTGAAGAACACTGCGATCTTGTGGTCGTCGCAGGTCGCGACGACGGCCGAGGTGAAGATCCCCGTACGCTCTTTCGATCCCGCCTGTTCGATCTGTTGATTCTCTTTGAGCAGCTGAAGAATCTTCACCGAGGTATCGTCGTTGTAGAAGATGTCCCACTGCGCTGCCTGCCGGATGATCTCTTCGTAGACCATCGCGAGGATGATGCCAGCCTTTTTGGCGATGTCCCATTGAGTTGAGGTTGGAAAAGGGATCTTGAAGTTCCTCACCAGCCTCTCGAGACGGTTGAAGGGTAGCCCGCTGCCGTACTTCAAGAGCCCGATCATACTCGCCGTCGTCTCGTCGTACTTCTTCTCCCCGACCTCCTCAGGAACCTTGGCCCGGAACACCTTGCCGCAGAGATTGCAGCGTAGGCCCTCGACCTCGTAGCGCGTCGCCTGAATCGGCGACTGGCCCTTGACGCGCACCAGCTTGAGTGGATTGGTCAGGAGGTAGACCCTGGCGCTGGCGATCTCGCACTCCGGACACAGGTCGCCGGGCTGGAGCGATTCGTGAGGTACCTGGATTCTCTTCGCGCCCTCATAGGTGTCCGCGCCGTTACGGCCGTGCCCCTTGCGTTTCTTTTTCTTCTGCCCTGCCTCATCGCCGCTCTTCTCTTCGGCCTCGTCCGGCGGCGACTCTGCGTCCTGGACCCCTTTGAGGACCTCCTTCGTCTTCTCGGTCTTCTTCATGTTGATGGACAGGTCCTTGCGTAAGCGCGCGACGGTCGTGCCCTGTTTCTCCAACTCGGCTTCCAGCCAAACGAGGGTCTCGACGCTCGCTCTGAGCTTCTGGTATTCCTCCGCCTCGAGCAACGGCTGGACGCGGTCGACGATCGCCAGCAGCTCGGCGGGATCCAACTCCATGCGCCCGGGCTTGCGGCGGCTCATGGAAGCACCCCGAGCAGCTTGCGAAAATCCTTCCGCAACGGGTAGCCCAGCACCTCCTTCTTCGGCTGGGTCACCTTCTTCGTCGGCGCGTTATGGCCGATGCCGGTGGTCTGACCCAAGGCGATCCAGTTGGCCGCGAGGTAGCAGGTTCCACGGAAACGCCGCGGATCCACGAAGGTCTCGAGGTAGTAGATCGGATGGCTGTAGAGGCGCTCCCAGTCCGCCGAAAGCACCCGTGCCATGCGACCCAGCAGGTGCGACGCCAGATGCGGTACCTCCACCCAGGGAAGGATC
>JAAETI010000874.1 GCA_024228555.1 bacterium
GAACGCCGACCTCAAACTCTGCAATCAAACCTCGAGCCGGGTCGGTGTCTCGATCGGCTACAAGGATACCGAAGGCTGGGCAAGCGAGGGCTGGTGGAACATCGACTCCAACACCTGCGAGACGGTGCTCAAGGGCGTGTTGATCGGCCGGTACTACTATATCCACGCAGTGGACTACGACCGTGGCGGCGAATGGGCCGGCGGCCTGTTTATGTGCACGGACGACAAATCCTTTACGATCCGCGACACGACGAACTGCGAGAAGCGCGGCCATAAACGTACGGGGTTCTTCGAAGTCGATACCGGGGAAGAGAGAGACTGGACCGTAAAACTCACCGACCCCGATGGTGAAGAAGACCAGACCCAATGAGGCGCAACCGACGGGTCAAGATCGTCGCCACGCTCGGTCCTGCCTCCACCAACGAAGAAACAATGCGGCGGCTCTTCGAAACGGGTGCCGACGTCTTTCGCGTGAACATGAGCCACGCGAACCATGACGGTTTGCGCGAATTGCACGGCATCGTCCGCAAACTGGAATCGGAGTTCTCGCGGCCCATCGGCATCTTGGTGGATTTGCAAGGACCGAAGCTTCGCATCGGCAAGATCGACTCCGGCACTATCCGATTGACGCAAGGCGACATTCTGAGCCTCGTGCGCCGCGAGGCCATTGGCGGCCTGGGCCGCGTTCAACTTCCGCATCCCGAAATTTTCGAAGCGGTCGAGAAGGGCCACACGCTGCTTCTCGATGACGGCAAGCTGGAACTACGCGTGGTCGAGGCAAGCGACGTGCGCATCGACGCCGAAGTTATGAACTCCGGCCTGCTCGGCAGCCGCAAGGGTATCAGCCTGCCCGACACGGTCTTACCCTTTGGTGCCTTGACCGATAAGGACCGCGCCGACATCGAGTTTGTCATGTCGCTCGGCGTCTCCTGGCTCGCGCTCTCCTTCGTGCAAAGGCCGGAAGATATCGCCGAGGCCCGCAGACTCAGCGGCGGACGGATCTCGATCATGGCCAAGATCGAAAAGCCAACCGCAATTCACCACTTGAAGGAGATTGTGGAGCTTGCCGATGGGATCATGGTTGCGCGCGGCGATCTCGGCGTGGAAATGCCGGTCGAGAAAGTTCCGGGACTGCAAAAGCAAATCAACCGCGCGGCGCGCAATGCCGGCAAACCGGTGGTTGTTGCCACGCAGATGCTGGAGTCGATGATCTACGCGCCGGTTCCCACCAGGGCCGAGGTGTCCGACGTTGCCACCGCGGTGTTCGAGGGTGCGGACGCGGTTATGTTGTCGGCGGAATCGGCGGTCGGAAAATATCCGGTCGACGCTGTTGCCACCATGAACCGTATTGCCGTCGAGGTTGAGAGCGATCCGTTGCACGCCGCCATTATCCACGCTCAGCGCATCGATCCGGAAGCGACGGACGCCGACGCGATCTCCGCGGCGGCTCGTACAGTGGCCGAGACGCTCAATCTCGCGGCCATCGTTTGTTACACCGCCACAGGCGCGACATCCTTGCGTGCCGCACGCGAGCGCCCAAAAC
Organism: bacterium; assembly: GCA_024228555.1. Classification (GTDB taxonomy): domain Bacteria; phylum Actinomycetota; class Acidimicrobiia; order Spongiisociales; family UBA5794; genus JAAETI01. The sequence goes on from JAAETI010000874.1 coordinate 1,544, forward strand.
AGCCGATCCTCGCGCTCACACCGATCCCGGCCACAGGACGCAAGCTTGCTATCGTTTGGGGGCTGCACTGCGTACTGACGGACGATCCGCTCAATCTCGACGACATGGTCGAAAAGGCCTGCCGCATCGCCTATGAAGAAGGCTTCGCGCGACAGGGCGAACAGGTGATCGTCACCGCGGGCATCCCGATGGGTTTGTCAGGCGCCACGAACCTCTTACGCATCGCTGAAGTCGATCCGACCGCGAACGATTAACCGCCCGCTCAAGATCTCGACTAGTGGTCTGAATCTCCTAAAGCGATGGGTACAGGCTTTTCAGTTTGATGCGCGCGTTGGCGGTTGTAAAGCGCCAGTCGGCTTTGTCGTTGTGGTTATTGCGGCGCGTGCGCCATGCAGCGACCTCGCGGACAAGGGTGGCAGCGTCGGCGATGCGGCGGTTGAGGCATTGGCCTGAGAGCACAGGCAATTCAGACTCAGCAAGGTTCAGCCAACTGCCGTGCTTGGGCGTGTAGTGCCACTCGAACCGGTTGATGAGCCGGCGTGCCTCGGCAGGCTCGAACGCCTCGTACAGGGATGCTGGTGTGTGCGTGTTCAGATTGTCCTGAACCAGCACGATCTTCTCGGCCA
>JAAETI010000875.1 GCA_024228555.1 bacterium
AGAGCTGGTGCTCGGCGCCATGCAGCGCGGGGGGTCCTCGTCCATCACACGGGAAGGGCGGGCCCGGAGAGCCGAGCAGGCGGCGAGCGAGGGCGGCGGCGGAGCGGCGGCGGCGAGGGCGGCGGCGGCGGCGGCGTCATCGGTGCCGATGGCGGAGAGCAGTGACAGCGCGGTCTACCTGGGCCGCGCCGTCCGGTACGAGGGGGACAAGCTCCTGGACAGCGCTGAAGACGCCGTGATGATGGAGTGGGAGCGCCCACTAATGGGCGTACACGCCGACGCCCTGTGCCCCGACGACGGGGGCCCGCACGACGTGCTCAACGTGGGCTTCGGGATGGGCATCGTGGACGGGTACCTCCAGGCGAAGGGCGTGCGCTCGCATACCATCCTGGAGGCCCACCCGCAGGTGCTGGAGGAGATGGACCGGGGGGGCTGGCCGGGCAAGCCGGGTGATCTGTTCGTGGATGCGGAGGGCGAAGCGGTGCGTCTGGATAAGGCGTTCTCCTGGGAGTATCCGCTGTCGGTGCATGGTCTGATGCACAACGCCATCACCAACGCCTGGCGGGGTGACCCGTACAAGATCGACACCCTGCTGCTGTTCATGGCCAACATGGCCTGGAACTCCTCCATGAATACCGCCAATGTGCGCGAGATGCTGGTGGACAAAGAGGAGAACGGCGAATACAAGATTCCGTTCATCATCGTCTGTGACGCCTTCCAGTCGGAGACCATCGCCTACGCTGATCTGGTGCTGCCGGATACCACCTATCTGGAGCGGCACGATGCCATGTCCATGCTCGACCGCCCCATCTCAGAATATGATGGGCCGGTAGATTCAGTGCGCATTCCAGTGGTGCCACGCACCGGCGAATGCAAGCCGTTCCAGGATGTGTTGGTGGAGATGGGAGGGCGTTTGGGACTACCGGCATTCGTTAATGCGGAGGGCGCGCCCAAGTTTCGTGACTACCCGGATTTCGTTACCAACTATGAGACCTCTCCCGGCTCTGGTATTGGGTTTCTGGCCGGTTGGCGTGGCAAGGGGGGGGAGAAGTTCCTCAAGGGTGAACCCAACCCCAGGCAGTGGGAGATGTACCAGAAGAACGACTGTTACTATCACTACAAACGGCCGCGTTCCTACCAGTATATGCGTAACTGGAACATGGGCTATCTGCGCTGGGCTCGGGCCCATGGTATGACCCGTTATGCTGAACCGATTACGCTGCATACCTACTCGGCGCCCCTACAGACGCTCCGCTTCGCGGCCCAGGGCACATCGCAG
>JAAETI010000876.1 GCA_024228555.1 bacterium
ATGACGGATACTGTCTTAGTTGCGTGGCGGAGCGTCAAGCCCGAGTGAGCGGGAGCGCGCATGCGTCGCCCCGGAGCGCGAGGGCATGGGTGAGTCAGGGAATCGCAACATCTTGGTACTGGATTTGGGTTGGTGCAGGCCAGCGCCTAGGACTGATTCAAGCGCCAGGCGGATGCGGGCTTGGGGTGCGTGTTTCAGTTTCGCGATTGACGACAAACAGGGCTCGGATCGGTTCACTTGGCCTGCCGGATGCGATTGTCTGATTCGCGTAGTGCTGTGCTCTCTAACGGGGTTCGCCTTGCTGGAAAACCGAACATCTCTAATGCCGGACTCGATGGCAGGAGAACCCCAGGAATCAAGCTGTATCAGGAGTTCTGCACATCCAGATGCGGATGCGAAAGAGCGTAGCTTCACATCGGAATCTCGGAAGGACAGCAGTCGGGGTTGACAGCAGGAGGATATTCGTCCAACCTGAATACATGGAAAAGGACGCAAGACTCGTCAGGGGGAAACTCTCTCTCTCTCTCTCTCTTGACTAGTGTTGCTGGTGCCCAGGCAGCCGGTGCAGGAGGTGGTCACGCACATACTGCGCCCTTGGCACCTGGCGTCACCCTCGCCGCTTCTCAGCCGACTCCCCAGTTCAACTACGCTGATGGAATCTGGAATCACGGCGAAGGGTTCGCGGCTGCCGCGGACACAGGTGGCTACCACAACTTCGACGACGGGACGTCGGTGAGCCTGGCTAATATCAGCGCTCAATTGCCGGGTCTGTGGGAACCGTTCACTGTGACAAATGGTGGGACGACAGCGGTTCAGCGGTTTGTCGGGGAACTCAAACCAGCTACGTACACCGGTACCGAGAAGTGGGCATCGTTCGAGGTTTTCGCTCCAATCACCTGGGACTACTCCAAGCCGACGATGATTGTATTGTCCTGCCAGCCGACGCAATTGGACAACCTATACACTCTCGGGGGTCGTTTTGGCTATCCAGGGTTGAGCGATCCAATGTATGGCTTGAAGGCCCTTGGAGGAAGTGTCTACAGAGCACAGCCGACAAGCGACTTCGTAGCATCATTCTCGGGGACTGCCGACGTCGACAACTTCAACATCGTCGCGGCCTATATCGTAACACCTGTCGGCCATCGTGATCTGACTCTGAACATTCAGCGGTACTTGCAGCTCGAGCAAGCGCTTCAAGTGATGCTCACGAATCTCGCTCTTGCACCGCCTGGCTTCACACCTCCGGGTACAGCTCTTCCCGATGTCCGCTACCCCGTGGTGGCAGTCGGTGGTTCGATGGGCGGACTGTCTTCGCAACTCTTGCCGATGTTCTTTCCGCAGCGATTCCATGGTGCCGTTTCGCTGGCCTTTTCAGGCTTGCTCAGGCGAACGGCGACAAATCAAGAGATGTTCACGGCGGTGTGCTCCCTTTCCGGGTTCGATCACACAGGAACAGCGTACACCAGGCGCGACACCCTTGGGTGGTCGGTGTTCTTCAGGCAGTTCGAACGCTATCTCACGGCGAAGAATCCAGGAGCCTATGACATCGACTACCTCGCGGGTTCCTTCTGGGCACATTGGCAGGCAGGGCAGGTTGTCAGGCCGCAGTATTATGTCTTTTCCGATGAGGACGGTGTCACCAACGGAAACGAGTGGCTCTCACTCTTCGAGGAGGAGCGGAGTGGGAATGCTCAGTCCCGCGCATGCGGTTACGTGATCAAGCCCTCGGCTGTACCCGGTCGCTACAAAGAGATGTTCTGGTCGATCATCGACAAGGGTTGTCATGACAGCGGAAACTTCGAGATCCCGGACTCAGGCGGCAGCTGTTCGCTACAGTCAGACCCGAAAAGGGCGTGTTTCAAGTTCCTCAAATATGCATACGCTTCCTTTCAACTCGATCAGACAAACCCGATCCCGGAGCATCCAGATTTCGGGCTTGTCACGGCTGCTGGGTCTGGCAAAGACCGGTACGATGCCTACAGGCCGTTCCTGCGCCGAGCCGAGACAAGCCAGAGGGCCGCATCCGTAACGAGCCCATCCCCTGCCTTGCTCACCGAGGACTCTAGCTTCCGTGATGTCAACCGTGGCTGTGGCACCTGGTTGGGGGATGACGAGTCTTTAGTTGTGTCCGGGGGCTACATCTATGTAGGCAGTGCGGACGGGATTGTGACCAAGCTCGAGTTGGACACGTCGACGCAGCAACTGGTCATCGTCCAACAATCGCAATCGCTCGGCTACGGTGCCTGGGGTCTTGTCGATGCCGGTGCCTCATCGATCGTGGTCGGTACCTACGGCAAGCTCTGGGTTCTGCAGAAGAGCAACTTGGCTGTGACAGCGTCCCTTGACTTGGACTGGGAAGAGTCTCGGCCAGGGCGACTCCAGTACGTCGTTGATCTGTTCCCGTCAGGTAGTGGCGAACACATCGTGTTTCGGTCCCAGTTCGGACAGTTGGTTGTCGCCAGTTTGGGAGCAGGCGCCCTCACCAAAGTGTTGAGCTACGGCGAGCCGGGGATCCAAGACATCGTCGTGGGAGATACCGCCAGCGGAGGATACAGCAAGCCAATCTACCTTCTGTCTGAGCGTGGATATGTGGTCAAGCTTGGGATCGGCGCGAACAACGCCGTACATTTGTTGGCAGCGTCGAAACCGCAAATGGGTCATCCCCTGGATCTGGAGGTTTTTCCAGGCGTCGGTGTCTACGCATTCTACGGCGGCAAAGACCTAGTGGCTCCACTACAGGATACGCTAAAAATATTCGACAGCAACCTCAATTATCTGCCTGTCACACCGACGGATATCGGCGCCCATGGCGGTTTACGACCTGGGCGCAGGGGGGCTATTCCGTTTATCGGTGATGTTGAGATGTTGGTGGCCGCGACAGGTAGTGCCTTTATCGTGCTTCGCGGGAGTCTGTTGTCGAAGGTAACGCACTGTGGGGCTTGCAGGGTGCAGATTGAACTCGCTGATTTCTTGCCAGCGGCCTATCCGATGGCTGTAAAACTTGGGGATCTCGATAGTGACGGGGTGCCGGAAATCGTGATTTCGACGGAGGCTGGTTCGGTAGCGTGGTTGCCGTTGACGGTACTCGATGGAACGGGCACGGTGTATGACAGCATCAAGGCGGGGGCATCGACTTCGCCGTTGGCATACTGCACTGGGGTCCCAGTTGCGACTTGGGCAATGACGGAGAGCGGGCCGACTGCCGGGAAGATCAACGCTGTGGATCAGTGCTCGCGGCGCTGGGAGATCGATGGGGCTACTGGGGTTGCGACCTTTCAGGAGTTCGTGCCTGACAGCTTGACCACACCAACTGCTCCGGAGAAGGTCGCGAGTAAGCCGTTTCGGGATCTTGGGTACCTAGGGTTTGTTCCACGTAATGCCGCTCTGCCGGTGCGTCCTGCGCTGCACCCAACCAAGCCCGCTGTGGTCCTCGGTGTTGACCTTGCGGTGGCCGCAAAGAAGAACTCGCCCATTTACGTTGGACAGCGGTTGGTGACCTACTTTCCCTTACCTCCTTCGTGGAATCTACCAGATCATGAATGGGTTATACCGACTCACTATCAGCATTTCTCCGCAGGATTTTCGACCTTTCATCTTGCGGGTGATGTTCTACCAGGAGGAGCAGGATTCGTTGATGCCTATTGGTGGACGGGGTTTCCTGGACTCCTCAGTTCACCGAACTCCGTGTGGGGAATTTTCGGCGACGCTACAAGTGTCACGCATTGGGCGTCTTCGAAGATGCTCATATCAGCAGTCACTGCGCATTGGGCAATGGAGTGGTGAACCACGTCCCTCGATAGTCTTGAGCACAGGAGGAGGGAGCATCATCGTTGTCGATCCAGACCCCGCCGGCACCATGCAATCCATGATTCAGGGCGAGATTCCAAATGACGACCCCGCTGTTGTACCCAACGGGGATCATGGCTTTGGTGGAACAGCATTGGTTGTTTCGCCGGTTCAGCTGAGCGGCGCGGGAGCGGACCCATGGATTATCATGGGGACGATCGAGACGCACGCTCGCGCTGGAGATCCAATGCACGGGTCACTTCACGTGTACAAGCGTGACTCCAGTTCTTCTTCTGGGTTGCTCGAGGTTCAAGGCCTTCGCATGGACGGCCAGTCAGGGCGACCGTTCCTCTATGGCTTCTGTGGTTTGGCCATCGGTGACGTCAATGGCGACAGTGAGGACGAACTCGTCGCGTCGACCTTCAACGGAGATTTGGTCGTTTTCGACCTGTCGTTGTCTTCTGGGAATCTCCAGATCGGAGGCGTGCTATTCTGGACTGTCTTGGATGGATCAATTGGCGTGGCCAATTCGATTGTCATCGCGGATCTTGACACTGCAACAAGCGGCAACGAGATCTATGTTGCTGGATCACGTGGCATGAGGAAGTTCCATCAATGAAAGAATCCCAAAGAGAAAGTGCTAGTGCTTCGGATCTTGGTCTCCATGGGCTCTGCATCTTGTTGTTGTGTTGTGCGGTCAGCGCGCAACGAACATGGATCGTGAATGCGGCTGGAGGCGGGCACTTCTTGGATCTGCCGCCAGCAGTCGCTGCAGCATCTCACGGCGATACGATCATTATTGATCGTTCCTGGCCCACACCGGTGTCCACAAACAAGGGACTCACGATTGTCTCTGCAGGCGGGTCATACCCGCTTATAGGCCGGTTTGTTGTCCACGATCTTCCGGCAGGGCGCCGGTTCAAAATGATGAGTTTCAGTAGCGCCCATATTTTCGGTGGGAGTGTCCAGCTCGAGTTCCTGCGCTGCAAAGGGCGGATCGAAATTGCGCATGCTGGTGGGCTACGCCCCAATGGAGCCACCACAGAGCCATACATGAAGATCGAAGATTGCGCCGATGTTGCGATCGATTACTCGTATCTCTACGCCGTGAGTATCGTGCGCAGTCGCGTTCGGTTCACCAAGTCAGATATCAGGGGCAACGAACGAGGATTCTCAATTGTGAACGCACCAGGGATACTCTGCACGGATTCACAGGTCATGTTGTCCGAGTGCAGGGTCTCAGGGCCTGTGATTCGATACCCAAGAATCCCGAGGCCAGGTATTGAGATGACGGGTGGTGAGTTGGTGATTGCCGGTGACGACAATGTATTCCATTGCGTGTTCGATCACGGACTCTCAACGGGTTGGCCACAGTCACAGGGGGTCCTTTCTCCGTCTATTCAATCCAATGGCGGCGTCGTATTGATCGACCCCAAAATTAGGCTATTCTCACTGGCCCCCAGCCTGGCTACTGCCGGCAGCTCCAAGTTCATCTTTCAGCCCACGGCATGGACCGAATGTGACTTGACCCGTGTGGATGGGACGTTCCACCCCAAGCTTCGCGTCGAAGCTGGTGCCCTGTGCGGATTGTTCGTCAGCGCCCACAGCAGCAGACCACTGCCGACTCCATTCGGCAATATGTGGCTCGACCCCGCGTCGCTGATCAACCTTGGTGGCGGCGTTGCGCAAGGCACGACAGCAAGTCACGGCGAATGGACCATCCCCGCTCCCCTGCCGCCTGGGTTGTTCAGACAAGGCGAGTCCTTCACCTTCCAAGGCATCTCATTGTCACAAGGCAAGCTCGAGTTCGCAGTGCCTGCAAGCGGCATCATCGTGTATCCCTAGCTGTGAAGGATGGACAGGGGCAATGGGCTTGATGGGCCGTTCCCACGCGATCAAGAGTGCGCCTACCCAAGTCGTTCTTGGGTCAGTAGTGAAGCTGAGCACGCGTCGATCAAGGCCTTCGTCGAGGTGCTTGTTATGGCTTCTGGTTCGTCGGCGGTCGTCGCGCGAGTTTGCATGCAAACTTGCGCTAGATGACGCCGATGACATTTCTCTCGCGGCTGGCAGTGCCTGTGATCGCTAGCAACCGGGGAGCCATCGCAGAGGAGCGGCAGTGGTGTGCATGACGTGTTGCGCTTGTGAATCCCCACGAGGTTTGGGCTCTCGCTCAGATTTCGGAGTTCTTGCGAGCCCGTAGCTGTGGTGCGGAACACGGCGACGCGTGGAGGTATCTGTACGGAAGGTGCTGCAGCGCGGCGTCGCGATGGTCTTAGAGGGTGTGTCTCTCGTACTGAGCAGTTCTGTCATAGTTCATCATGCGGCGATACCGACCGATGTTCTGTAGGTCGCGTGGAGCTTCTCCATCGCGGAATCCCAACGATCACTGGGCTCAGTGCGCGCAACACGATTGAAGCTCGCGACACAGTGTAGTAGCACGCCATCGAATCCGCTGTCCCTGGCAACCATCCTCGACCTACTTGACCGCTCCGGTTCTGGTGTAGCAGTCGCCGGTTGAGTGTCCCACCTATGCGTACCGCTGCACGCTGCATCCCAGGTCAATGCCCGAAGAAACCCGGTGAAGGTGGCCTGCCCGACATCTGCATGCAACTCACTCTCACCCAAACAGGCTGACCGGCTCATGGACCAAGCCGCGTGCAAGTGCCGCCTGCGCGCAGGTGCGCGCGCAATCGACAGATTCCATCAGTCATCAGCCGGGCATTGCCGGGTTATTTTGCCACTGTGCGTGATAATTGATTATCTAGAAGGTATGCCGAACAGAAGGCAAACGTGGCATGTATAATGAGCGCTCGCCAAATCGTTCCACCACTCGCAGCGCACAAGACATGACTCGCACCAGCACGCTTTTCTCGCTCCTCGACTTCACTCCTGGCCTTTCTCCCGAAGAACTCTGCACACAGATCGATGAAGTCGACACCATCACTGCACTCGGTCGTCGCAAGCTCGCACTCTGTCTCTTCGACATGCAGCGTGGGAAGGTCTACGCCCTGACTGGGCACAGAGACGCTGCGCACTACGCCGAAACCAAGCAGGGCATGAGTCGCCGCTCCGCACAAGAATACGTAAACGCCGGCTCCTGCCTCAACGGACTGCCAAAGGTCGACGCCGCGCTTGTTGCCGGCGACATCTCTTGGTCCAAGATGAAGATCCTCATCCGTGTCGTCGTGCGTGAGACGCAGAGCGAATGGCTCGAGCGCGCCGAAGAGCTCAGCACAGAGCAGCTGTCTAAAGACGTTGCACGCTGCATCCCCGGCCAACGCCCGAAGAAACCAGGTGAAGGTGGCCTGCCCGATATCTACATGCGAGTGACCGGCAAGCTTCTGCTCGCAAATCACGAGATGTGGGAACTCGCGAAACGCAAGCTGTCGGCGGAGTGCGGTCGAACCCTGAGTAACGAAGACATGATGATCCAATTACCGCGCATGCTGCTGTGTACGGATGCGGATGGCTCGATCAAGGGACGGACCAAGGTGAAGCACTCTGCCTTCCAACTCATCATCCATGCCGATGCAGAAGGGACACGTGTGCACACGAGTCAGGGCGATGTGGAACTATCACCCGAGCAGGCCGACCTGCTCATGGACCAAGCCGACCTTGTTCCGGCGGCTCGACCTGTAAAGAATCCCGATGGCAAAACACCGAACTGGTTAGTTCGTCGCGTGAAGGCCCGTGACAACAACTGTTGTCAAAACTGCGGCGACAAAAGCCGTGTGCAAGTGCATCACGTCGAGTTTCGTGCAGATGGAGGTAAGACAGAAGAGGACATGTTGGCGTCACTCTGCGATCTCTGTCACTCGATGGTGCATCATAATCTGCTGAACCTCCACGGCAATGCGAAGGATGGCTTCGTCTTTCTCGATCGAAGTGGGGAGCGGGTCGATCGACCCAAGCACTACGGTGCGGCCCTGCATCCGGAGGATCAAGTGCACATCGTTCCGCTGCCGCGAAGCGATTCTCAGAAGGGTGAGTCGGAGGTTGAGATG
>JAAETI010000877.1 GCA_024228555.1 bacterium
GCCCCGGGCAGGAATCGTCGGTGCGGTCGCAGTCGGCATCATCACCACCGCCGCAATCGGCCTCTTTCCGCTGGTGACGGCGGCACTGGCAGGGGCGGCGATCCTCGTCGTGACGGGCATCATGTCACCGACCGATGCTCGCAGGGCCGTCAATCTCGACGTCGTTATCACCATCGCGGCTGCGTTCTCTATTGCTCAAGCCATGGAGGTGACTGGTTTGGCGGCTGTGGTTGCCGCCGGAGTCGTAGACCTCACTGAACCCATTGGAGTCGTAGCAGTGTTGGCGGCCGTGGTCTTGATGACCATGGTCATCAAGGAGTTCATCACGAACAAAGCAGCGATCCTCTTGCTCATTCCCATCGGTTTCTCGATCGCTGTCGAACTCGGCTCGGATCCCCGTCCGTTCGCCATCGCCATCACGGTCGCCGGTGCACTCAGCTTCCTCACACCGATAGGGTTCCCTTCGAATACGATGGTGTATGGTCCCGGCGGTTATCGCTTCACCGACTATCTGCGCCTCGGTCTGCCGCTCACCGTCATCGCTACCATTGGTATCGTCGCGATCGTGCCAATCGTTTGGCCCCTATGACTGCGCCAACCGACCTCCAGAGAATCGAAATCGCACTCAACACGGCACGCGCCGTGTTACAGGATTTCACGCCGGGCAGGATCGCCTCGACACGGAAGGAGGGAGGCGATCCCGTCACCGAAGCGGATATCGCCGTTGACGACGCTCTGCGATCGGTGCTTCTCGCCGATGGTGAGGGCTGGCTGTCGGAAGAGACTACCGACGACCTGGGTCGTCTGAAGAATTCTCGCGTCTGGATCGTCGACCCGATCGACGGAACGCGCGAGTTCATCGAGGGTATACCCGAATGGTGCGTCTCCATCGGACTCGCCGTCGACGGCCAACCCGTTGCCGGGGGGATCGTGAACCCGGCCACAGAGGAACGGATCATCGGCGATCTGACCACCCCGCCGTTCTACGAGGGACCCGCCGAACCAGCCACGGCGACGTCGTTGGAGACTGCGACGATCCTCGCGAGTCGCTCCGAGATCCGTCGCGGTGAGTGGGAACGATTCACCGACATGGGGCTCGACGTCGTTCCCATGGGCTCCGTTGCGTACAAGCTCGCTCTTGTCGCCGCCGGTCGCGCCGACGCGACATGGACGCTGGTCCCGAAACGGGAGTGGGACGTCGCCGCCGGTGTCGCATTGCTCGCCAGCGCCGGAGCGCACTACCGGCGGAAAGACTCGGCTCCGGTTGTGTTCAACGCACCCGACACGTTGCTGCCCGGCTTCATCGCCTGCCGCCGGGAGATAGCCGGCAAGGTTGAGAGTCTCCTTAGCGATGAGTCCTAGGAACGCGCGGTAGGTCCTGCCGATTCCTAGTCTCCTGATGCGGACCTATCGCCTGAGGAGTCAATCGATGGCGCGAGCGAGCGAGGTGATGCACCTGATTCGGGGACAGACCAGACCAGTCCACTTGATAGGAATCCTCGCTCTAAGGAATTCCAGTGTGACAGGTGGAATTGGAGCACGCTCATGCGTCCGCGCCGGGTTCGGGGAGGGGGTTGTAACAACGGCCAACAAGAAGAGCACCAATAGGAGAGTGAGAGCCGAATCCAGGAGAGCACGACATACGTTCGCTGTCCAGACGATACATCCGGCGATTCCTATACTCGCTACGTGTTCCTCACCGATGGTCCTCGCGTATTCGTAGTTCTACTCAACTATCAGAGTGCCGGCGACTTGGTGCGCTGTCTGGCTTCAGTGCGGCGGAGCCAGGAAAGGGACATCAGGCCAGTAATCGTCGACAACGCCTCCGGGAACGGTGATGTCGCCCGGCTCTCCAAGGAGTTAGGCCCAACGATTCCGATCTTGGAGAGCCCGCACAACGGTGGCTATGCCCACGGCAACAATCTTGGTATCCGATACGCCCTCGATCGCGATGTGGATTTCGTGTGGATCCTCAACCCCGATACTCAGGTCGAGCCCGACACGTTGCAGATGTTGATGACAACGATGGCGTTACGGCCCGACGCAGGCTTCGTCGGCTCTTTGAATCTGCATGGCGATTCGGACCCGGCGACGATCCAATTTGCCGGGGGGAGCATCGACTGGGATGCCGGGGTGGTGACACACAGCATCGGGCTCGGGACTCCGCTGGCTTCGTACAACCGGCGGGATGCCCACGATGTTGACTACGTTGCGGGTACCAGCATGTTGGTGCGGCGCAAGGTATTCGACGAGGTCGGATTCCTGCCCGAGAGGTACTTCATGTACTTCGAAGAGACCGACTTCCAGGTGCAGGCGGCCCGGCACGGGTGGAAGAGCGTGCTAAATCCGTTGGCGAAGGTGTGGCACCACCAGAGCTCGACGAGAGACTTGCCTGCGCCGTATTACACCTACTACTACATCCGTAATCGGATGCTGTTTGCCAAAGGTCTGTCGCGGCTGAACGACGCGGAGATAGAGCGGGGCCTTGCCGGATTCATCGACGGGTGGCGAGCGCGGGTGGCCGAACGAGCCCCGGATTGGCTGGACACCCATAACCGTCTTGTCTCCATGGCCTTGAGCGACGGTAGAGCAGGGGTCACCGGTCCCCGAGCCGAGGTGGATGCAATGAGAAGGCCGGCTGCTTGACATGGCTGACCACGAGTACACCTTCGATCCCGACGCCGGCAACAACACTGCGGCCAGCGTCTATCGGTTGGCCCGCCGCGGCGGTCCGCGAGTTCTCGATCTTGGCTCCGGTCCCGCCATCGTCTCGTCACATCTGGCCACCAATGACTCCAAAGAGGTCACTTGCGTCGATCAGTCGAGCGAATCGCTTGCTGCGGCACGAGGTCGGGGGATAGCCAGAACGATCATGGCCGATCTCGCTGATAGCGATTGGGTCGATCATCTCGAGGAGCGGCAGTTCGACGTCATCATCCTTGCCGATGTGCTCGAGCACCTGATCAATCCGGGTCAATTGCTGTCGACGATTGCCACGTGCGGCTTGTTGGCACCTGGAGGACATCTTGTCATTTCGATTCCGAACGCCGGTCACGAGGCTGTTGTTGCCGAGCTGGTGAAAGGTCGTTTCACCTATCAGGACACTGGTCTTCTCGACTCGACTCACCTGCGGTTCTTCACATTGGACACGCTGCGCGGACTGCTCGAGGGCAGCGGATTCTTTATCACTCAGGTGGAGCGGACTCGGCGCACCGCTGAGCAGACCTCGCTATCTGCGCACGATGCAACCCTTCCGGCCGAACTACGAGATCTGATCCTGCAAGCTGCCCCGGAGGCGCAGACCTACCAATTCATCGTGAGTGCCGAACCGGCCGATGCCGCCAGCGACTTGGCTGAGGCTCGAGAGCAACTGAGTCTGTTGAGTGCAGAACTGGCTGAAGTCAAGCGGGTGCTGCACCGAACCCAAGACCAGGCTGAGCGGTCCCGACTGCAATTGAAGACGGAAGCGAAGCTAGCCGATCGCGAGCTGGCGTTGTTGCGGCAGCGGATCAAACAGGTGGAGGGTGTGCTGGAACGCGAGCGAAAGAGACACACCCAGGTTCTCGGTTCGGCGGGGAAGGCCGCAGCAAAGGAAATAGCCGCGCTCCAGCGCAAGATCGACGAGATCTACAAGTCCCGCACCTGGAAGGTCGGTCGAGCCGCTTGGGGGGCTTTTCATCTTCCCGGCAAGGTTCTGAGTAAGACCCGCCCGACCCCATCCAACACCGTCATGCCACGGGTGCCGGCCCCGACACCCAAAGAAACGCCCACGCTTCACGAAACGATCGACTACCCGCTGGTTGAGGACAACATCGTCAGACAGAAGTATGAACGGGCGCTGGCCCGACGAACCTTTAGCGGTACGGCGCGCAACGTGACCATTGCGGTGTATTCAACCGACCTCACCGAGGGCCGCGGTGATGTCTACACAGCAGTTGGCCTTGGCCGACAGCTCGAGACGATCGGGTTTGAAGTCATCTACTTGCCCAGAGATCGGTGGTATGACGTGCCATCCGGCACTGAGATCTTTGTCGCGATGATGGAGAGCGTTGACATCACCCAGTTGCCGTCGGACCTGGCCACCGTCGCCTGGATCAGGAACGAAACCGAGGTGTGGTGCAGGCAACCCTGGCTACCCCTATTCGACTTGGCTCTGGCATCTTCCCCACAGTCGCTGGAGGCCGTTCGGCGTGTTTTTGCGGGGCCGACGGGATTGCTCCCAATTGGTGTGGATACCGAACTGTTCGTGCCACGATCCCGGCCCGACGATCGGGCGGGCGTGGTGACAACCGTCAATCAGTGGGGAAGAGAGCGTGAGCTGTTCATCCACCTGAAGCAAGCCGAAGTGGAATGGCCGCTGGCTCTATTTGGAGAGAGCCGCGGGCTGGCTCCCGAATTGGAATGTTTCAGCAGGGGACACGTGTCCTTCTTTGCGCTGCCGTCGCTGTACAACCAGGCAGTGGTCGTACTGGACGACTTCAACCACACGACCGCCCCATTTGGCAATGTGAATTCGCGAGTCTACGAGGCAGCCGCCTGTGGCGCGATTGTCCTCACGAACCGGTCTATCGGTCTTGATGCAGTGGGCTTTGAGAACCTGGGTACGTTCTCATCGGCACAAACGATCTCCGAGCTCATAACGCACAGCCTTGGCTCGGCTGATGCCCTCAAAGAGGCGCAGTCGCAAGCAATGGATGTAGCCGAACGTCACAGCTACGTTCGGCGCGCAGCTGAGTTCGCTGGTCACTTGCAACGGCTTGGCGTTGCGGACACTGTTGATCGTCTCGTCGTCAATTTCTACCCCGACTACCGGGCCAATCCATACCTCGAGATGATGTGGTCGAGTTTGCGCGGCGACGGCAGTATCGCGATTCCGATCGCCGACGATCTCGACGTGTCCGCCGCGGTCCGTGCGGCCGATCTGCGAGCCTCGATTTTTCACTTGAATTGGACGGCTCCGATTCTCGGGCCTGCCCCAGACGATCACTCCAGGCTTGTGCGCTACCGCCGATTTGTTGAAGGACTTGATGAGCTGAACGACAGGGGAGTTCCAACGATCTGGACGCTGCACAATGTGCTGCCCCATGAATGTGCCGACCCCCACCTAGAAGCGCAGTTGCGCCAGGAGATTGCGGACCGCGTTGACCTTATCCATGTGATGTGCGAAAGCACCGTCGTTGCCTGCTCGGAGTGGTTCGACATCGCCGAAACCAAGACGAGGATGATTCCTCATCCCAGCTACATCGATGTCTACTCGAATCTGGTTGACAAGGAGACGGCCCGCTATCACCTCGGTCTACAACCGGACGACTTCGTCTATCTGCACTTTGGTCAGATCCGTCCCTACAAGGCTATTGACCGCTTGCTAGATGCGTTCGACCGGGTGTCTCGTAGCGATCCAAAGGTGAAGTTGCTGCTGGTGGGCAAACCCGGACGCTTTGACGGCGTCCGTCAGATCATGGAGCGGGCTCGGGCCAATTCCAGTGTTACTGCCAATTTCAACTCCATTCCCGATGCTGATGTACAGCTTTATATGAACGCCGCTGACGTCGCCGTGCTGCCCCATCGCCAGGCGCTCAACAGCGGGGCATTGCTGCTTGCGTACTCGTTCGGGCTACCGGTGATCGCGTCCGCAACCGGATGTATGGCTGCCCAAGTGGATGACCTCACGGGAGTTACGTTTGACTGGGACGCAGGAGAGCAGGCGTTGCTCAACGCGCTACTCGAGGGTCGCCAGCTTGGCCCCGACTATGGCAAGGCGGCCTACGAGCGAGCAGAGGCCGTGCACTACCTGGGTATCGGCACGCAGTTCCGACAACTGGTCGATGAGGCGATGAGCCTCCGGCGAACCTAGATGGAATTCAGCCGCCGATGGCGATGAGTCGGTAGTCGATGACACCAGCGAAGAACATCGTGCCCCCTGGGCCGACGTAGAACGCGGCCCTTGGCGAGTCGGGGGTGAGCACCATGGTGACATCGTTGTAGGCGACTTCAGCACCATCGGTGCCGGGCGCCATTTCGACGACGACGTAGGTGTCGGTGTCACCCGGTTCAAGTTCCAGGCGCTCGCCGGTCTTGTTGGTTCCCTGATCGATTGCATCGAATTCGTCGGCGTATGCGGCAACAAACGATGCCGCTAGATCAACGTCGAGGATGATCTCGTGTAGCGACCGCTGCACCGACAAGTGGACAATGGTCTCTGCGCCGATCAGGTCGGCAGCCATGTGCCCGGCGCTCGGGTTGGTCTCGGCGATGAATGCAGCACTCTCGAAGTATGGGGCGAGCATCGGGGTGACCGCCCAGCCATATGAGTCGTGCATGACCAGAGTTTGACCGGCGATGACCGGATCTCCTCCCGAAGTGAAGTCGACGGCGACGACCTTGTCGTACTCTGTGCCATTGGCGGTGAGCAGAGTACGGACAGCCTCCGTTGGATCGCTCTCGGGCAGCACAGTTTCGAGTTCAACAACCGCTTCGGTAGAAGGCAGGCCCAACAACAGCGTCAGGTCTCCCTCATGCTCGACCGTTGCCACCTCACGCACCGCTTGCTCGTTCCAGCCATCGATGACCAACCGTTCAACGATCGCCTTGGCCATCACTCCGGCACCTTCGTTGGTCCAGTGCGAATCGAGACGGAAGTAGACCGGACGCTCGTTGGCGCGGGCTTTTCGCATCTCGTCCCAGACCGTGAGCAGCGTTGGCGGCCCTTCGAGCGCATTGAGGGCATCAGCAACCTGATGGACGCATGTCTCATCAGCTGGCAGATACTCGGGAATGATGGTGGCCTTGTCTGGGGCGAGAGCCACGATCAGCTGGCGATCGGTGGCAGCGACGACGGCTTCTGCTCGGGCGACAGTATCGGTGAAGGCTTCGGTGTCGGCCGGAGCGAGGCAGGGTCGAGTCAGCGAGAATGTGTAGTAGAGCCAACCGCTGTCACCAAGCGTCACTTCTTCAGATGGATTGTCCCCAAGCGCAACATCGGTCCAGGCTTGAGCGGCAACCGCACCGGGAGCGACTATCAAGGCGTCCTCGAGGTAGGCATCAACCTGGGGCGTGAGGCTGCGATCGGCAATCCCTTCGACCGTCAATTCAGGCAGAGGCGTAGGCGGGCGGTTTTGATTGGGCTCGGGGCGAGTCCCGGTGGCGAAAACGATCAGCGGGATAGAAATCAGCGCGACGAATATGCCTGCAATGGTTTTGGCTTCGACTCTCTTCACAACGACCTCAGAATTGGTAGTAGAGGAATGGGCTAAATGATCCGCTTGCAACAATCACCATGGAGTAGGGGAGGGCAACGGCAATCTCGGCGAGCCGCATGGCAGTACCCCGCAGCCCCTGCCATCCGGTGACCAACAACCCACCGACGATGTCGCCGGGCAACAAGACAGAGGCGATGCCGGCGGCGAGGGCGAGCAGAGCCCGCGTGTCCAATGTGTCAGTGATTACGTCTGGTGTGATCCCGCCGGGACTGAACATTGCCCCCAGGTACTCGGCAGCAAAACCGATATCAGGACTGCGGAACAAGACCCAGCCCACCATGACTCCCAGAAGGACAATGAACCGTCGCAGCGGGGCCCAACTCGCTCCGGCACCGGTCGGCCGTTGCCCTGTGAGCCGCTCTGTGATCAGCCAGGCCCCGTGGTAGATGCCCCACAGCAAGAAGGTCCAGTTGGCGCCGTGCCAGATCCCGGTCAATACGAACACAATCCAAAGGTTGATGATGGTTCTGGCGCCTCCACGGCGAGATCCACCCAGCGGGATGTAGAGATAGTCGCGGAACCAATTGGAAAGTGTGATGTGCCAACGCCGCCAGAAGTCGGTCATCGAAACCGCTGAGTACGGGCGGCAGAAGTTCTCAGGGAAGTCGAAGCCAAGCATGTTGCCAAGACCTATCGCCATGTCCGAATAGCCGCTGAAGTCGAAGTAGATCTGGATTGTGTACGCCGCGATGCCAAGCCAGGCGCCGGCCGCGCCCAGGTCGGAGGCGCCGGCTTGGAAGGCGGCGTCCGCAATGGGGGCGACCGAGTCGGCGATCAGCACCTTCTTTGCCAAACCGTGGGCGAACCGCACCGCACCGAGCGAGAACTTCTCGAAGCTGAGGACTCGGCGCTGCAGTTGATCCGAGATCTCATGAAATCGGACAATGGGACCAGCAACCAGTTGTGGAAACAGCGTTACGTACAGGCCAAAGTCCAGGGGATTGCGGAGGTGTTCTACTCGGCCCCTTGACACGTCGATGGTGTAGGACATCGACTGGAATGTGAAGAATGAGATCCCGATGGGGAGGACTATCGACGTCCAAGCAATGTCGCCGAATCCGAGTGAGTTGAGCTGCTCAACAAGGAAGTTGGCGTACTTGAAGTAGCCGAGCAGAGAGATATTGACGAGGACTGATCCGGTGACTCCGATATGCACCAGCCGCCGGTTGCCTGATGCCACGCCCGATGCGACGACCCATCCCATGGCGTAGTCGACAACGGTCGAGACGATGAGCAAGGAAACGAGGGCGCCGCCGCCCCAGGTGTAGAACACCAGCGACGACAAGAGCAGCCACCCGTTGCGAAACCGCCAACCGAGCAAGTAATACCCGCCGAGGCAGATCGGCAAGAAGAAGAAGAGAAATGTAACTGAGGAAAAGATCATATGAGTGTTGTCGGGCGCCGAGTGTACGTCTCAGACAATGTCGGGCCTGGCATCTAGTCACTTGATCGGTTCCGCGGCTCGAGAGTCAGCTAGCTATGCCACATCGCGAAGATCAACCAAACTGCGGTCGGACGCGATGTACACCGAAGGCATGCTCAGCCCTTCCGATGCTGTGTAGTGCCGAACGTCCATCTCGGTCCAGTTCGAGATCGGGAATACCCCGATGTGCTCACCATTGCGGTGCAGGCTGCTGTACAGGCTCCACGTTCAAGTACGCTGATTCTTGGCGTCCCTTTTGGCCGAGTTCGTCTCACCAGATGATTACTCTGGCGTGTGGCGCGTAGCGAGAAGAGACTACCGGTCAGTGGGAGAGATTAGGGGGGAGGGGGGAGGAGGTTGCTAGCTCGTGTCCGCGCTTCCTCCTGAGAGACGGCCAACACCCCGTGTGATCGAGCTTGGGTGTGCTCGAGCACCCCAGGGACATAGGTGTTGGCGATCTGGTTCAGAAGACAGAAGATGGGGACCGTTCTCTCGTGAACGTGAGCGCCGACGGGATCGTGGAGAAACACCGTTGTCAGAGGCATGAACCAGTCAACAAATCTCCGCAGGTCTTTCGTTCTCAGCGCGGTATTCGTGGTTGATGTCCACAGATCTTTCCCGCCCTGCCTCAAATGATCACCGATCAGTGCCGGTACGTCGATGCCGTAGATCGAGCTTAGGGACGTCGTGAACCAGTGCGTCGCGTGCATGTACATCGGGTGCGAGAGCCGGAACGGAACATATCCAGTGATGCAGTGAGTTTGCGCAAGGGCGGTGCTGGTCCTGGCGGTGAAACCCTCGAAAGCCGTGGTGTCGTATTCGACCATCACCACATGTTCTGAGGCAGCGAGATCGTTCTTGGCGACCGCATACCACGCGGTAAAACTCAAAAGGCGCGGGTTGTCTTCGATATTGTCCGGCAGGTGGCGAGCGACGATAACGTCGTCCCTGTCTTCAATCAGGTTTGTCTGGCCCATACCGACGAACAGGTATGTGGAGCGTGGGAGTTCGACATACCTGCCGCGTCGCTCCGACTCGAGCAAGATGTCTTGATCGTGAACGACAATGAAGGATTCGATGTCGCTGCGGCTCTCGTCTGAAGCAGTGAGTGGCGAAAGTTGCTCTTCCCTTTCAGCCGACTCGTATGAGGTGCTCATGTGGGCTCGCCACCTCCGTTGCTTGGCTCAAGGGCGCGTAGCGAGGAAGCCAGAAAAGGAAGTGCTTGATCGGGGATTGATCCAAGGTAGATCGGCTCCCGTTCCGGTCTTTGGAAAGAGCGTCCCCGCAGCTGCGCATATTCGGCGAAAGCTCGTTGCTCGTAGTCAGAGTCTTGAGCTCGATTGGTCGCAACACCACCGTGGACTTGGTGGAATGTCCCTTCCCCCAGAAGGGTGACGAGCGTCGTCCCCGGTAGAGCGCAGCTGCGTTCGTAGAGATCCAGGTTCACAACTCCGCCTCCCGGCAGTGCAAAGCGTTCGTCAAACCCTCCCAACTCCTCGGCAACGAGGCGAGGCATGAATAGAGCATTGCTTTCGGCGATCGGTCGGAAGAACCCATTCGCACTGGAGCCGGCAAGAGCAGAGATGGTGAAGAGGTCATAACCGTTGGTCGGCCAGCCAATCGAATCCAGCAACGCATCCTCAACGTCAGCGTCGTACCCCTCCGCGACCGATTGCATCTGTGTTTTGGGCCCAAGGTGCCAGGCCAGAGTGGACACAATGGCCCGCGGGAAGAGAGACAGGCCCAGCAAAGCCATCTTGACCATGCCTGGCGTGACGATTCTGGCACCATCGACGAGGAGGCCAACGTGGCGTCCGTGCGCCATGCGGATGCCCCGGTTCATCGCCGCTGCCGGTGATTGGTTAGCGTCCTCGATGTAGTGATACCGGAAATTGGATCCTTGCCGGATCGCAACAGTCCCTATGCCTGGGTGATCGGAGCCGTTCTCGATCACGATGACCTCGTAGGAATCTTCGTCAACCCCCTCTTGGTAGGCAGTTGAGAGGGAGTGAAGTGTCCGCGGCGCCTCTCGGCTCATGTTGTAAACGATCACGATTATCGAGAGATCAGGGTTTCGGGTCACATGTCACCACCAGCGATAGGCCTGAAGAAGATGCCGTCCATCTGAAGCGCTCGACCGGAGTCCCGATCGGTGAAGCCCGGTCGGATCCACCACAGCTCGAATCCAAGCGCCCGCATCCGCTGCAGCCACCATTCGATGTCACGTTCGCCCTCGTAGAGAGGAACAAGGGGCATTTCAATCTGGATGCCAGCGATCTGTGGGAGTAGCCGGGCCGCTCCACGTAGCACCTGGTCCTCAAATCCCTGGACATCGATCTTGAGGAAGGTGGCCTGCGCTGTTGCTGTGTATTTGGCCCCGAGACCGTCCAGTGTCCGGACGTCCACCGTTTCGGTGCCGACATACCTGGACGCAGGAGCTGATCGAACGTGTCGGTCGAGCATGCCCAGCATCGAGCTGCTCTGGAGATTGCCGGCAACGTTTATGGTGGCTGAACCGTCCGCAGCACCAAGAGCACATCGCCTCTCAGCCACCCAAAGGTTCGAGTCCTGGCTGCTTTCGATCAGCTTGGCATATGCAGCTGAGACTGGCTCGAAAGACACGATGCGACCCTCATAGCCAGCGGCCAACAGCTCTCTTACGAATTGACCCGCGTTGGCTCCGACATCGAAGAACAGGTCCACACCAAAAGACCGGAGGAACCCGGGGAGCTTTGGATCCATGTACAGGTTGGTGGGCCCGGCCGCCTGCTCAGATACGATGTCGCTCACCGGTGTCCTCATGTAGCTTGCAGATAAGTCGGCCCCTAGCCGTCTGGGTGATCGCCGTTGTGCCCACACTAGATCTACCACGGTGCCCGGCTATGTGTTTATTGTGATTTGGGGCCCACGATTGAGCGTTTGCGATGACTCCGCTGTACACGATTGATGGTCCTATACTCCCGAATCTATGTCCGCAGTCACAACCCAACCGCGACGGATGTTTTCGGCCGTTCGCACCTATGTCTCGGATCTTTGGGCCCGGCGCGAGTTTGCTTGGTATCTCGCCATGGGCAATCTCAAAGCCCGCAATGCTTCAACTTCATTTGGCCTCCTCTGGTGGGTGATTAACCCACTGCTCCTTGGCAGTGTGTATTGGGTCGTATTCGGCATCTTGTTCGATCGTGGAACGTTGGAACTCACACGAGGCGGCGAGTTCTACGAACTGTCCTTCCTTGCGTATCTCTTATCCGGGATGTTCCCGTTCTTCTTCACCCAATCGGCAATGACCGGTGGCGTGAACAGCATCGTCTCGAACACCAAACTCCTTGCGAACCTCCACTTCCCGCGGCTGATCTTGCCCATCGCCGCTCTCGTCGAAAGCTCAGTCGGTTTTGTCACATCGATGGGTGTGTTCTTCTTGATCGTCGGCCCAATCAACGGCATCTGGCCCGGGCCGTGGACCCTCTGGCTGTTCCCGGTCATGCTGATCCACCTTCTGTTTAACTTTGGTCTGTCGACCATCGTGGCTCGGGTCGCTGTTCCGTTCCGAGATCTGAACAATCTTGTCCCTTACTTCACTCGCCTTTGGCTCTACATGTCACCCGTCATCTACGAGGCGTCGTTTCTCGAGGGCAAGGGTGAACTGGTCGAACGAATGTTCCGGCTCAACCCGCTCTTCCCAATTCTCGAGCTCTATCGGCATGCTCTGACTGGCGTCGACATAGATTTGGCGAGCTCGCTGCTCGCCGCCACCGGTTGGGCCGTTGTTCTCTCGACCCTTGGCGTTGCGTGGTTTGTGAAGTATGAGGGCAAGATGGCGAGGTACCTATGAGTAGCCCAGCCATCGTGGCCAAGGACATCACCGTTAGGTTTAGGCCGATGGTCGATCGCAACCCGACGCTCCGGCGTTCAATCGGTCGAATGCGCCATCGCGAGACCCAAGAATTAGTAGCGTTGGACGGGGTTGACCTCACTATCAACAAGGGCGAGGCTTTCGGCATTATCGGAAGGAATGGTGCCGGCAAGAGCACGTTTCTCCGGGTGATGGCGCGAACGTTGAAGCCCGATGAAGGTTCGGTCAACGTCTATGGCAAGACGTCGACCTTGCTCCAACTCGGGGTCGGGTTCAATGTGCAACTGTCCGGGCGGCGTAACATCCTCCTCGGTGGGCTCGCTGCCGGGCTGCGCAAGAGCGAGATAGATGAGAAGTACGATTCGATCGTTGAATATGCGGGGCTCGAGTACGCGATCGATCGACCTGTGCGCACCTATTCGTCCGGAATGTTCTCTCGACTCGCATTCGCAGTCGGCATGGCGCTCGAGCCCAACATCCTGTTGCTGGATGAGGTTCTGGCAGTCGGCGACGAGTCCTTCCGCAACAAGAGTATGGACACGATGCGGGAGCTGCTGGCAAAGGCCGGCACGATTGTCTTTGTGTCTCACGCTCTGCCCAATGTGGCGGAGTTCTGCGATCGGGTCATGTGGCTTGAAGCCGGCAAGGTCCGCATGATTGGCGAAGCAAGCGCGGTGGTCGAGGCCTACCAGACAGCCGTGCAGGAAGCCCGCTGAACCGGGGCGGTCACGTTATTCGGGTTGTTGGTGGCCCGCCTTCATGGAGCCTTCTGCGAACGAGCCTTCGTTCGAGGATCGTCCCAGCCAGCAAGGCAATGAGTGTTGCCCCCGCAAAAGCGAAACCCAGCAATCGGGATGTGGGCAGATACGTGAACTCGACTGTTGACGTGCCTGCTGGCACCGACACGGCTCTGAAGGCATGGTCAGCTGTCTGAATCTCCACCGGATCGCCATCGACAAAGGCCCGCCAACCAGGAGCGTTTGAGTCGCGCGCGACCAGCATGCCAGGACCATCGGAGACGACCTCCAACTTCAAATGATCGCCCGAATCCTCTAGAAGGTCCACGTGGCCGCCGTTCAGATAGGTCAGGGGCCTGTCATCGTTCAAGACGACGATGTGTGTGTCTTCAGACTCGGCGAGGTATCGCAGTCGCACTGCGGGGTCTCTGATTCCCTCGATCGCAGTGGCCAGCCCGAAGCGTGGGAGTGTGGATAGTCGTCTATACACCACAGCGTCGTCGGCCCAGATTGCGGCCAGATCCGTCTCAGGGTCAGCGCGGTACAGCGTGGCCGCGGATGGCAAATCTAGGTCACAGCCGACAATGGAGATTTCCAGTTGTCCTGCTCCCGCAAAGTCTTCGATTGTCACGACGAACGGTTCGTTTCGGATTTGCCACAGAGGTCTTTGACCGACAATCTGCTCGGCCGCCCGTACGGCTAGGAAGCCAGTTCGGCACCGATCGTCGAACTGGAAGCCAACGCCGCGTATCGGAGTCGCCGCCATGGACACCGAAATCGACCCATTGGGTGATATGGGCGACTCTCCCCACATCTCAGCCTCCAACGGAAAGCCAGCTGCCGGGGCCACCAAGTACAGGACAGCTGATCTGTCCAGACCAGGGGAAGAGGGATCAAGCTCGTCCGTGAACCAGGTGCGGAGCCGGGCTCTATCGAACACACCCGGATCGATCGCTCGCATGAATTCGCGGTAGCCCTCATAGGAAGGATTGCTGACTCGAAGGTCGGCGAGGTCTAGCCACGCGCCGGTGTTCGGGCGAATGACGTTGAGGGCTGTTCCAGCGAACCGGTACAGCCCCTCCGATACATCAGGTCGCATGATTTCGAACGAATTGTGTTGCGGGAAGAAACCTTCATCTTCGTCGACAATCGGGGTGAACTCCCATGCTCCCCACTGCAGCTCGACTGCCAATGCAGCAGCCACGATGATGACGGAGACCGCCGGGCCGATCCTGATTCTTCGGAGAATCGGTAATGCGAGGAGAGCGGCGGCTGCGATAACAAGGCAGATCATCGGCACAGTTAGACCATCGACAACTCGGTCGAGAAAGCCCTCCCGAGCTGCCCTTCGTATCACGAGGAAGCCGCCCCACAGCGATGCTACAACTGTGGCTCCGGCTAGCAAGCGGAAGCCGACACCAAGGGTGCGCCTGTTTCCTTGTGGACGTACAAGACCATCCAGTACTAGCCCGGCGGCTAGAGCCAACGCCAGGGAGAGCAGGAACCTACTTCGGCCGAACTCGTTGGACTTCATGAACGGCAGCAACTGCAGCGCACCCAGAATGGGTCCTCCAAGGAAGGTTCCGACGAAGATGATCCCTCCCAGGGGCAGGTAGACCCTACCAAGCAAACGAGCGGCGGATGGATCCGGCCGAGAGCGATGTGCTGCGAATACTCCGACCAGCAGGAGAACGATGACAATTGCTCCGGTCGTAGCTGATGCTGCCACGGGATTTGAGTAGCCGGGATCCGGCCACCACCATGTGCCCAGTGGGTAGGAGCCGAGGATTCGACCCGAGATTGATGTTCCGAACATCTCGATTCCTGCGGCGTGGCTGCTGGAATACGCCCGTTGTAGGCTCTCCGACGCACCAAGGAATTCAAGACTTGGGAGGAGGAGTGGCAGAGCCAATAGCGTTCCCCCTGCGATCCCGGCAGCGGCTGGACTGACACGGGTCATGAATTGCACAGGCCTGGGTCCTGTTTCGAGCATGGCTGTTCCGATGGCGATGGCGGCCGCCCCGTAGATCACAAACATTGACCCGGCCGGAAAACCGCCCAGCCAAATAATTGCCACGGCCATGCTGAGAACTGCGATCCGGCGGATATGTTTACCCTCACGCCGGACCACCGTGTCGTGGGTCGCCAAGATGACCCAAGGCGCGATGGCGATTTCGTTTATCCGAAGCAGCAGAGCCGTGGACGGTCCTGAGAATCCGTACGCGACACCAGTTAGGAACGCTCCGTAGCGACCGATCCCGAGACGTCGCGCCAGCAGCCATGCCCCCGCCTGCGCAGACCACAGAGCGAGCCACACCGCAAAGGCAGAGAGGGACTGGGCCGGTACGACCGCTCCTATCCAGTAGAACGGTGACCAGACCCTGGTGTAGGTCACTCCACCTAGCGGCACCCCGGTGCCGAGGTTTGGTTCCCACATCCGCAATTCCCCCGACTTGACTCCATCCCAGAACGTGACAGCGAGAGCTATTCCATCAACTTGATCCGTTTGCAGTGGGTTCTCGCTGCGCTCGAATCGTGCATGTTCCTCCATGTAGGGAGAAGTCTGTCGGGTCGTGATATCGACGGCCCCCGCCATGTCTCCTGTGAAAGGAGCGAATTGCACAAATACCAGCGCAAGCAGACCAAACATGACAATGGTCGCTGTATCTAGGGCCGTTGTCCTGCTGCTCGCCGAATCCAGCCGTATATGGCGAAGAATGGCGTTCATCGGAAGTCGGAGAGTTCGTCTCGTGCGATCTCGTGCCGTTCCCCGGTGAGGCTCTTGATACGGACGATCCTGACCAAGAACCAACGGACGTACTTCTGTAGGAAACGAGGGAGCTCCTTGGTGCCCTTGCGC
>JAAETI010000878.1 GCA_024228555.1 bacterium
ACTGAGACAAATCTCCGACCTGGTGCAGAGCTGTCCTATCGATCGCTGTACGCAATGCCGGATGAGTTCCGCACCCGTCTCGGCCAACTGGTTGCAGACTGTGACCAGATCACGCTGCTCGGTCTGTCAGGCCGGTTCCCGCTTGAGCACCTCCCGTTCTTCAAGGAACAAGTGAAGGTCGCAGTCGGCCTCCATGGGCTTCGCGTTCGTGTGCTGATCGGTCACCCTCAGGGCAAGTCACTCACCCGTGCCGTCGAGGAGGGTGTCCTCGCCGAGGAATATCCAGATCGCGTAAAACTGGCAGTCGACGAATGGTCTGAGGTTCTACAGGACACCGCTGGCGACTCAATTCGCCTTTTCAGACAGTACCCATCGGCGATGATCTACCAGTTCGGAGACCATGGGATCTTGACCATGATCCATCTCCACAACACCAGCGGCTACGACTGCCCAGTGGTCTGGCACTCACGCTCGTCGCCCGCATGGGATGCCTACGTGGCATACCTCGACCGAGTGTGGGATGTAGCTGAGCCGATGCCGTCAGGGTGACTAGCGATTCTCTTGGTCCCATGACTATCGGCCAGCCTCTCCAGCTTTCAAGGACCCATCGGATGCTACCGCTGATAGCCCGATCGATAGCTTGTTGCAATCAGCACCAAGAATCCGCCCAAGAAACGTGGCGGACTACGACGCACCAGATGACACGAGACGGACGGCTTCAACCACCCAACCGCTGCTCGGCGGCACGAGGCGAACGGTTGATCTTCCGTTCTCGCCTCGGGCTATCAGCGTGTCTGTACACCAGCGCCGTCATGCGAATCTCGTCATGGCCCAGCACGTCGGCCACTTCTTCCAGTGGCACCCCGAAGATGATGACTATTCGGAGCTGACCCAGTCTCTGCTGACGAGATTCCCTTCGATGCGGACCCGGTTGGGGTTCGATGATGTGCCTGTCGGCGACGGGTGCTCGTGCCCGATCACCCCACAACCCTATGACTTGGGTCAACGTGTCTCCAGGGTCGACAGGTTTTTGGCGATGGTGGTCGTGTTTGGGTGGTTTGGGCCCCACACTCGTTTGGCTCCGTCGAGCACGGCAACCAACAGTTGACGACCCTCTGCTACCTCGCCCGCATCCACCAGCGTCAGGGCCAGGTTGTTCATCGAGTAGAGCGTGTCTGGGTGTTCGTCGCCCAGGGTCCGCCGTCTGATGTCGAGGGTCTGTTGGTGCAGGGTGCGGGCCCCGTCGTAGTCACCCACAGCCCGCAGCGTTTCGGCCAGGTTGTTCATCGATTGGAGCGTGTCCGGGTGCTCATCGCCCAGGACCCGGTGTGCCATGGTTAGAGCTCGTTTACCGGCATCCAGTGCTGCGAGGAAGTTCCCACTTGCCGAGAAGTATTGATCCGCTCTTGCGAGCAGGTACACGGCGTTTGAGACGACCTCGTTTGGTGGTGGGCTGAGTTTGCCTGTGGTCATGTGTTGGGTGCTGTGCTGAGTAGGGGGCCGAGCGAGGTTTCATTTGTGGCGTTTTGGATGTGAGGGGCGTACCGGGCGCACTCGGTCCAGGTGGCGGGATCTTCAGGGTTGGTGGGAAACCGTTGGCGTAGCAGTTTGTACAACACTGCGAGCCGGTTGGTTCGAGTCACAAGATCGAGGTTGTTGCGTGCTGCGAGTTGGATAAGGCGGTGAACGGTGACAATCGAATCGAGGCCTTGTTCTAACAGTGAGTACTGACTTAGCTCGGCAACAGCTCCGTCGATCTCGGCTGGCTCCCAGCCCTCAACGTCTTCGGAACCACCGATGGGCCGCTCAAACAATTCGAGGGGGATCACCTCAGGCCCACACAGTGCCGTCATTTCTAGGAGTTCCGCCGCTAACGGGGTCTCAGCCTTGATCTGGGCGAAGCTCTCAGACCACAAGGTGGCCACCGTATGTTCATGCCGAGACCCCCTCGCTGGGACCTCGTGCAGGCCCTCAGCCTCCAAACTCGCAAGATAGTGGTCAAAGCTGTAGCGGTTGAGCTTGTTGAGATATCCGGCCGCCTGGTTCAGGGCGAGTCCGAGATACCCCAGTCCGTTTGCCAACCGAGCGGCACCTTCGGAATCGTCGCGCCTGGTTCGCCGCAGCAGGTAGTTGATCGCCATCTCGGGCTTGAACACATCAACCCGAACCGGGTCAGCGACTTCACCCCAAGTCAAATGACGGGAGGTCACGACTGTCTGTCCGTTCCCCGACATTGGAATCCACGGATCGACCGAATCCGGCTCAACGGCGTTGTCGAGGACAAGAAGCCACGACAACGTGGTGGTCTCAAACCACCGGACGACATTTCGTGCCGTTTGTTCCTGATCTTCCGGTTCTACCGCTACCCCCACGACATCGGCCAGGACGGCGAGATCAGCAGCAAGCAGCGAGGGCGACTCGGCTCGAACCCACCACACCACATCGAGAAGGTCACGCTGCCGGTAGGCGTGCTCGATTGCCAGCTCGGTCTTGCCGACACCCCCCATCCCGTTGAGCGCCAGAACCGGCGTCATACTCTTGGCTCGACTCCCTAGATCGCTCAGCAGCTCTTCACGTCCGACGAAGAACTGGTTCCGCCGAAACGGAACGTTCCAGATGTCCGAGACCGACGGCGCTACCTTCAGCTGTCCTACTCCCTCCGTGACGGTCATCTCGGACACCAGGCGGTCAGCGACGGTCTGAAGCGTTACATCGCCGCCAAGGGCGATTCCGTGTTTAAGCCGCAGCCCGTATGGGACGTCGGACACCTCGTCGGGTGAGCCATCGAGATAGACGGGTACCACACGATGAGCTTCAGCGTCCTTCCGGGCCAAGGCAACGGCTTGCGCTATCTCTTCCCGCTGATAGTAAGCCCTCTCCGTGGTCGAGGAGACCAAGATCACCGAATAGCGAGATGACCGCTGTGCTTCGGCGAGCTTTGTGTCCCAGTCATCACCGAGACGGATGCTTTTCGAAGCCAGGAAGATCCGGCACGAGCCATCTAGATAGTCAAAGAGCTCCTCGGCCGCTACCACATCGGGGCCAGCATGAGCCAAGAAGACATCCCACTCGATCTCACTCATTCAACGTGCCTCCAGGGTCGACAGGTTTTTGGCGATGGTGGTCGTGTTTGGGTGGTTTGGGCCCCACACTCGTTTGGCTCCGTCGAGCACCGCAATCAACAGTTGACGACCCTCTGCTACCTCGCCCACAGCCACCAGCGTCATGGCCAGGTTGTTCATCGAGGTGAGCGTGTCTGGGTGTTCGTCGCCCAGGGTCCGCCGTCTGATGTCGAGGGTCTGTTGGTGCAGGGTGCGGGCCCCGTCGTAGTCACCCACAGCCTGCAGTGTTGCGGCCAGGTTGTTCATCGATTGGAGCGTGTCCGGGTGCTCGTCGTCCAGGGTCCGCCGCCTGATGTCGAGGGTCTGTTGGTGCAGGGTGCGGGCCCCGTCGTAGTCGCCCGCATCCTGCAGCGTTGCGGCCAGGTTGTTCATCGAGGTGA
>JAAETI010000879.1 GCA_024228555.1 bacterium
CAGCGGATGACGGGCCCCCCAATGAGGGGCGGCTGGAAATGAAGTCAACGTTCGAAGACCCGCTTGCGGCCAGTTCACGGGCCACCGATCCCAGCGACGGCGCCGATTTCGTTTGGCAGTCAGTCTTTGACTACTGGACCCAGACCCACCAACTGGAGGGCTTCGACAGCCTCCCCAACTCGGCTGCTGGACTATCGCAGTCAGAATTCGACCAGCTCGGCATCTACGCCTCCTATGGCAACGACCTGGCCTATCAGCCCTCAGCGGCCGGTCGTTCATCTACCGGGGGTTGGTCATGAGGGTCGGCGCTGCTGGTGTTGATGGGGTGATGGAGGCGTGGCCTAGTCTCCCCCAAGCCGTTGATGGATCACCGAAACGGTTCTCCCTGCTCCGCAAGACGTGGCCCTGGATCAAGACCGGGATCCGGTTGTTGTGGGCGTGGCGTTGGCCCCTGACCTTCATTTGCGGGCCGGTGATTGTGGCGGCTGTGCTGATCGGGTCGACAACGGCCGGGCTTGTTGTGTCGCCTGTGGTCGGGGTGGTGGGCCCGTGGCGGTCATCGTTTGTCCGGTCCCGGTTCCGTCATGCTGGGGTCCGGACCCGCCAGATCGTTTGGGACTTGTATTGGCCGCTGGTGTGCTCGTTGTGCGGGTTCGTCGAAGTGGCCGGCCGGCGTGTTCGTGTCGCTGGGTTGGACCTGGTTTCCTTCGGGCCGGGCTGGTGGTGGCGTCCGACATGGATCCGTTTCACGGTGAC
>JAAETI010000880.1 GCA_024228555.1 bacterium
GCACCGCCCGAGCCTTGAACTCGACCGAATACCGGCGCCTTGTCCCATCACCCTGATAATTCATAACTCCATACTCGCTTCCAAGCTCAGGAGTCTCCACTATTCCCAGGGCGATTCAATCTGCCAACTCCGCTACCCCAGCGAAGGCCGCACCTACTACGACCGCAAAACCGGCGAGGGCAAGACCAGCAAGGAAGCGCTCCGGGCGTTGAAACGCCGAATCTCAGATCGGGTATATCGGCACCTCATCGCCGACGCCAACAAGACAGCAAGCGTCTAAGAAAGCGGGCCCGGGAGGACACTCAGGAACGACTTCAAGTCCAGCGTGACCGGCTCAACATCCTGAAAGGCCGGCTCTTCGGACAAGTCACTTCCCGGACCCACCCCCAACACTAGAACCAACCCGACCCCCTGAACAGGCCAGGCCAACCAACCGCGCCCAAACACCCCAAAAAGCAACCCCTTGACAGAAAGAGGCTTCGTTTCCGAGCACTCCGCATAACGGTCGTTATGGCGCCAGAATTGGCGATATCGGACGGTAGTGTCCGCGGCCGTAAGACCCGTTGTGGTTGGAGGCAGGAAGTCTAGCCCGGCGTCGCGCCACGGCCTGATGATGGAGACGCTGGAGTTATCGGTATCGTACGAGGATCGGTCAAATTGCTAAGGGGAGTCTGGTGGGGTCTCGATGAGCGCACGACGTTTGGCTGCTCTGGCCCTCACGTGGCAGATGGTCCTTGCCGGATGTGGCCTGGTGGTGATCGGACCCGATGACCACCTCGGTGTAACGGAGGTGGGAACACTCGCGGGCGGTGTTGAGAATGGGGACCATGTCCTGGCGATCGACGTCACGGCCCGAAACGCAGTCGATCAATGGGTGGAGATCGACGCGGTCCGCCTATATGGCACAGACGAGCCGCATTCCCAACCGAGGTTGGGAGACGCGTTCGATACCGAGGGGAACAAGATCCCCAAGTGTGGCCTCGGTACTTGCCTCTGGATCCATATGGCTTGTGTCGAGGACCTTTGCACGTCCAGAACGCTGCTTCCGATACCTTCAGACTTGGGTGGCACCGGGGAGATTGATTGGGAGGTGGTCGCAACGATCGACCAACCTCGTTCCAATACCAGGCTCGAAGTCGAAGCCAATGCCATTCCGGTGACTGACCTCGAGTTGCCGACTGACTGGGAGCTGCCGGGCGACAACGTGATCTTTGCGCGAGGTCGACTTATAGCGTTCCGGCAGTCAACCGCCTGGAAGGCGGAACTGGACGTCGAGCACGATGGTTCTCTGTCGGACCTACAGGTGCTCGTGGAGGCTCCAGAAGTCGCCGACCATCCGGATGTGGAATTGCAGATCTTCGACGCGCAAGGCAATCAGGTCCAGACAAGCCCCAGGCCCTACCGGGCGTACAACGAAGCCGACTCAATCGAGCATCTATTCGAGCAAATCCGTGACACAAGATGGCAGGCTACCGTCTACCTCGTCGCTTCGGAAAGCCTTCAACCCTCGGCCGAGATCATCGCCGGCCTCGTGATTATCGACCCGGACGGAAGGCCAATCCCCCAACAGACCACCGGTTCGGTCGGGCTCGGACGACTCCTAGACACCCCACTCCCCTTCGATCTGCCCTGACCCCGCAATCCCCGAATGTTGGTGCGTTCATGCTCCCGTCGGTCTTCTCGGCATCGTCTGCCGATTAAGCAAATCGAAAGCCGCTGGCGTCAATTGTTGGGGGAGCTGCGGACCTTGACCCATTTCCACGACCCGGTGCTTGAGTTCGAAGAGCGCTCCGACGCGATTCGAGATGTGGAGTCGGCGGCGCTTGTAGTTGAACAGGCGAAGCTGGATCTCAAGCAGGCTGACGAGGGCTGGAATGTCGATTCGCTCTGCGGTGCGCGCTTCTCTCCCGACGGGTATCTGCGAACGAGCCTCTAGAGAGGTAGAAGAGTCCATCATTGTCTGCAGCCAAGACCCCACACCCATGCGTGCAGTTCGTGGGCGGTCCGCAAGATGCCTTGGGCGCTGAGATCAACAGCAGAGTGCGCTCCTCCCTTGTGGCTCAGCATCGTGGTCGGCAGCAGGGACTGCGCTCCCGGTCTAGACCTGGCCCGTCAGATACCGTTGGAAGGTGGTCGACAGCGGCCTGATGATGTTCTCGAGGTCCGCTCCCGCCAGCTCGGGAATCTCGAGGATGAGCCTGCCGAAGAGCACACCTAGAAGATGGGCGGCGACGAGACTCATCCGAAACCGGCGGTCGGGTGCGGGGACTGTTTCGATCCCGGGGCCCATGAGGGTCAGATCGATGAAGGTTCTCAGCATCTCGGCTGCGTTTTCGTGGGTTGCTGAGGCTCTCAGCAAGGAGACGGCCGGGGAACCGGGAACGGCGAGCGCCGACAGGTAGAAGCGAGCGATCCGCCCCCCGAGATCCTCGATCTCTCCGTCAAATATCGCTGCCGCAACTTCCTCGGGACTGAACGGAAGCTGGTGGGCTGCGACAAACAGTTGCTCCTTCGTGCCGAAGTAATGGAGGACGAGGGCAGGATCTACGTCCGCTCGGGCAGCGATCCCTCGGATAGTCGCCCTCTCGAACCCATGTTCGGCAAACGTGGACCGTGCGCCGTCGAGTACGGCGGATCTCGTCACTTCAGGATCACCCGGACGGCGCCCTATCGGGTGCTGGCTACTCATATATCGTGCTCGATTCCGATCGTGTCCGCTCGGCGCCGGTTGTGGTCCGGAGAAGCCGGAGAATCTGGCCCGCGACGGGGATCAATGCCAACGCCGAGAGCAAGTATGCCACGCAGGACCACAGAGTACGCGTCGGATCAGCGAAGACGGCCCTCCAATGCGCGGCGCAGCCGGCGAAGGGAGGAGCCGAATTCAACCAGGCGCCCCCAGCTGTGATGACTCGGGCTGCTGGGGAGGCCGGGCCCGAGCAACCACGACGGGAAGCGAACCCAAGGGCGCCTCGGTGAGGACGGCCAGCCTGATGCAGTGAACCCAGAGTCAATGGATGACGGCGCAATAGTCGCGGATCCAAGCTGCGGCATGCCTCGTCGTGGAGGCGTGAGGGCATTGGATGCCACGTTGATGAGGCGCATGCCACGCCCGCCTACCCGACCCGGGCTGTTCCGACGACGGACTGGCGTCGGGTGCGCCGGCGTTTGTTGACGAGCCGGAAGATATACAGATAGCCACCGGAAACGGCCAGCAGCAGCATGAGGAGTGATTGGACCTGCTCCCACGCCGGGATGCCAGCCATCACCGAGCCGTTGCCGCCGAGTTTCAATGCCGCCGAAACCGGCACGACCACCAGCATCGGCACCGACAGCCAGCGATGCCACTTCCGGAATTTCTTCGCCCACTCGGCCATGACTTTCTCCTTATCAAGACGTATTTGAACATGACGACCAAACTCTACATATGTTGAGATCTTAATTCAACCTACGATGAAATCCTCGGCGCTAGCTTGATGTACATGAGGCGGCAGATCGCAGGAATCATTCCGCCACACGCCGCCCTGGGGGTCGATACTGATCACGTGATGTCACGAAGAGCGGGCCCTCCTGGTCCTGGTGCCCCAAAACGAGACAGGGGCGCCAGCTGCAAGCTGCCGCTCTCAACCACCGCACCACCATGTGGGACAGCTACCAACTCGAAGCCCATGCCACCAGAACGGCGGCCGCGGTTGAATCAACGAGTGGCTACAGGACGCGTAACGTGAATGGGTTCTCGATTACCGGATTCGTCGACGCCCGTGGATGCAGCAACCACCAACGCGTTAACCCAGGGGAATCGTCGCCCGACACGTCAGCCACGATTGCCAGCTCCGGTCGATCAACGCCACGATGGCTCTACCCATCGACATCCCAGCTGTGGTGCAGTATCGCTTCCACTTCGACCACTTCGCTAGCTAGACCGGTACACGCACTATCTGTAACTGCTCTTCCCGGTGAGATACTGCCGCTGCCCCACACCACCCAACAAGAATTTGAGGCTGCCGCCGCGAGGCTGCGCGTCTGCGCCTTCGACCGACCAAGGGGTCCCCGCACTCGATGGGAGGAGAAACAACGCTTTCGTAGACCTTGATCGCCACCCAGTGTGGTTGATGGGACGCACTTGGAGGTGCCGGTATGCGCTCTTCGGCGGAGTGGGCTTTTCTATCCGGGATTTGGTGATCTGGGTAACCCGCTGAATGGTGGCCTATGCCCAGTACTGGCGGTAGAACTCAAGCTGACGAACCGGATCGAACCCTTCGAAGTCGCCTGCAGCCATAGAGGCCTGCAGGTACTGAAGAGCGTCCTGCTCTTCTCGCTCTTTGGAGCAATCCAGGAAGTCCAGTGTGGGACGCAAGCCTGCTCCGCACAGCAGTTGAACATCGAGGTAACTTCCCAAGTCAAAGCTAGACCTCTTCGCCCGCCAGATGCGCACGACGTCGTCAAGCCTGGCAGCAGCGAAGAGAAGTTGCGTCAGCAGCAGGATCACCTCGTGATTTGCATTATCCGGATCGGCCGGAGTGCCCGGCTCTGAATGTGCCGGTTCAAGCGCGATGAGACCATCGAGCATCGAGCGGATCTCTGGCAGGTCAAAATCGCCAGGCGGCATGCCGAACCTGACGAACAACGCTGGTGCTCTCGGCGCGGCATTGTCGGAGGTGTCGATCATGGGACATCATCCTAGAGACGTGCGAAGTCGTCCTCGGCACCACCTGGCCAGGACAGCAACCTGTCAACGCCTGCGCACACGATGCGTCGGGTCTCGATCTCGGGGTTCTCAAGAAAGTGTGTACTCCCGCCGAATGCGCCTTCGGCGATGCCAAACGGGCCCCGGGTCAAGTATTCCGAGCGTCCAAGGATGCTCTCCCGCAGGCGGCAGGCGACCCGGGTGTACATCCGCGTGAAGATCGGGTCTTTCGAATCGATGCCATAGGAGTATCGCAATTCAATGGCGTTGTTGCCCATGTTGAGTTCTTGAATGAACGCATCGAAGAGAGCCTCTTTGAACAGCTCGTCATTCGGGAATTCAATCCGCGCCTGGTCCCAAAGCATCTTGAGGTTGTGTCCCGCATTCTTCGGCACGAACTCGGGGTCGTTCTTGAGCAGCCAGGCTTTGAGATACTTCTCAACTGAGTGTGCCGGTAGCCATATCGCGGTGCTGCCCAAGACACCTCCAAGTCTGAGCAGGATGAATGACACGAAATCGCTGTCGGCAACGAGCAGCAACTGCTCCCATGTGGTTGGCATTGGTCGCTTCTGAAGGTACCGGTTGGAGTTGGTCATCGCTGCACGGTAGGCCCAGTCGGCCAAGTACCGCACAGAACACACACCACCCTGCACATTATCGAGCGCCCGCAACCGCCCTCGAACCGGCAGATCTGTGCGAGGCGCCGCCACTTTGTGTAGCGGCGCTCGGATGTGGTCTATCGGCTTGCTCCGGCTAGGTATGTGGCGACAATGTAGGTGGCGTGCCGGTCTAGGGATTGGCGGGCCCGGTCGTAACGCATCGTTGTTCTCGGATCAGCATGTGATGCGGCTTCTTGGACATCCCGCAACGCCACCCCAGCATCGAGCGCTGCGGTGATGAACGAATGCCGTAGTGAGTGTGGGGAGATGTTCTTCTCAATCCCGCCAGTCTTGGCCAGTCGTTTCACGATCCGGGTAGCGGCGTGCCGATCCAACCTGCGAGTACCGTCGTGATTCAGCAGGATCGGTCCTGTTTCTCGTTCCCCGACACACAGATCGATTGCTCGGGCGGTGCGGGGCGCTAGCGGGATGGTGACGATCT
Source organism: bacterium (assembly GCA_024228555.1). Classification (GTDB taxonomy): domain Bacteria; phylum Actinomycetota; class Acidimicrobiia; order Spongiisociales; family UBA5794; genus JAAETI01. The sequence goes on from JAAETI010000880.1 coordinate 5,786, forward strand.
TTCCTCCCTTGCGGGTGATCACCAATGTCCGATGTCCCCGTTCTAGGCCGAGGTGTTCGATGTCGGCGTTCAACGCCTCAGAAATCCGCAACCCGTTCAACGCCAGCAGACACGCCAACGCATGATCCCGACCGGCACAGAGTCCGGCTTGGACCAAGAACATGCCCAGTTCGTTGCGATCCAACCCAGACACCTTGGACTCGTAGTCAACTCTTGGGCGGCGCACATGAGCCGCCGGTGATCTTGAGATCAGTTCTTCCTCGAAACAGTATCTGTAGAACCCAGCCACAGTCGACAGTCGCCTCGCCACAGTCGCTTTTGCCTTGCCGTCTTGTTCGAGGCTGCGGCCGAACAGTTCGATATGGGCCCGTCTCACCTCAAACACACGCAACTCGTGATCATCGCACCAGCGGAGCCACTGTCGTAGATCCAGGCTGTAGGCCTGACGGGTCGTATCGCCATAGCCGGCCAGGAAACCGGCAATCGCCTGGCGTACCGTAAACGAATCAAAGTCCGGCGACACCACCGCCGGCACATGGGAAGTCTCTGTGGTTGTCATCATGGTTCCTTCCCCTCACCAGGAAACGAACCGACCTGCACCCCACACAGTCAACACCTCCCGCCCCCAATGTGGGGAGCCGCGAAAACGTACCAGGTAGGTGCTTGAATGAGAGAGTAGAAGGAGAGGAAATGGTCAAGACCCAAGATCGGCTTCGGTTCGACGTTCCGCTGTACACCGTTACAGAAGCGGCGCGCATTGTTGATGTGCATGCATCGACCCTATCGACGTGGGCGCAGGGCTATGTGCGGCGGTTCCCGAAACGATCTGACGTTGTGGGCGATCCGATTATCACCTACCTCAAACCAGCGGGTCCGCGGCGCCCCTCAATCCCCTTTGTGGGTCTCACCGAAGCAACTGTCCTCGCAGCAATCAGGCGCAGCGGTGTGCCGATGCAGCGGATCAGGCCAGCCGTGGCAGCAATCAAGACTGGGTTGGGCATCGATCACGCCCTGGCATCTCGACGACTATATGCCGATGGTGCTGAGCTGTTGTTCGACTATGCCGAGAGCCACCAGGGCACAGCCGAGGGACAAGCGGCCAAACACCTCGTGGTGATCAGAAGCGGACAGCGGGTCTTCACCGATGTCATCATGGAATACCTCCGCAGAATCGAGTACGCCTCAGACGGCTACGCCGAACTCATCCACGTCCCCTCATATGAACATGCAGAGGTAGTCGTCGATCCGACTCGTTCATTCGGGGCACCGATCTTCGAGAGGGGCGGATCTCGCCTCGACGACGTGCTCCAACGGTTCTGGGCAGGAGAATCACTAGACGAGCTCTCCGCCGAATTCGGGGTGCCCGCAAGTCAGCTAGAGGACGTGCTCCGTGTCACATCCCGACGGGCTGCCTGACCTCTTCCTCGACCGAAGCCTGGGCCGAATCAAGGTCCCAACACTGCTCAGATCCGCTGGCCTCCGCCTCATCACCCTTGCCGAGCACTACGGCATACCAGCCGACGAAACCGTGCCGGACGAAACCTGGCTGGAACTCGCTGGAACCGAAGGGTGGGTCGTCTTCATGAAAGACACCCGCATCAGATACAACCCAGCCGAACGAGAAGCCGTCAAAAGCCACCAAGTCCGCTGTTTCTGCCTGTCAAGCCAGAGCCTCACCGGCGACGACATGGCCGCCAGGTTCCTCGTCAACCTCGCACGAATCACCGCAGCCTGCGACCAATCTGGACCCTTCATCTACGCCGTCCACAAGAACCGCATCGAAAAACTCACTCTCGGTGACCAATAGACCGAGCGCAGCAGTGCCGTTCCCGAGCACTCGGCGAAGTGCTTGTTATCGCGGCAGAATTGTTGTTCTGGGTCGGTGTCAGTGAGGGTGGTTGGCTGTCCGGTCCGGTGATCGTCGGTGTCGAGCGGTGAGTGAACCGGCCCAGATGATCAC
>JAAETI010000881.1 GCA_024228555.1 bacterium
CTTCGCAATCCAGATACATGGCGCTTCAAAAAGAAGGGCTTCTTCTTGCGCGACCAGGTCCCGCGCAAGGTCCAGCGTTACCGCTGCAACACCTGCGGCAGGAACTTCAGCTCACAGACCTTTCGAACCACCTATTGGCTGAGGCGAGCAGACCTCCTCGTCCCCGTCTTTCACCGGCTGCTCGCCTGCTCGGGGCTTCGGCAGATCGCCCGTGAAGTCTCCGCAGCCCACTCCACCATCCAACGTCTCGCCGAGCGACTCGGTCGACACTGCCTGCTCTTCCACGAAGTCCATCGCCCGTCGGCAGCGCCCACCGAACCGCTCGTCCTCGCCGGGCTTCGCACCTTCGAGCACAGTCAGTACTGGCCCATGGATCTCAATCTCCTGGTAGGGCCCTCGCACTTCGTCTACGGCTTCAACGATGCGGAGCTGCGCCGTAGCGGCACGATGAGGCCCTCACAGCACGAAAAGAGAGCCAGGCTCGAGGAGAAGCTCGGTCGGCCCGACCCCCAGGCGACGCGCAAGGCAGTGGAAGAGCTACTGCGTCGAGTCGTCCCGCCGCATGGCGCAGTGAGCCTCCTGTCGGACGAGCACAACGCCTATCCGGTCGCGGTGAGAGGGCTGCGCGATCGCGCGATCGAACACGCGACGACTTCGTCGCGAGCGTCGCGCACACCGAGCAACCCACTATTTGCGGTGAATCAGACGGACCACCTGCTGCGGCACAGCAGTGCCAATCACAAGAGGGAGACGATCGCGTTCTCGAAGCGGCGTCAGGGCGCGTTGTATCGAGCGGCGGTGTTCGTGGTGTGGAGGAACTACGTGAAGAGTCGCTCGGAGAACCGGCGCGATGATCCGCCGGCGAAGCAGCTGGGGCTGATCAGTCGTCGGATGTCGGTGGCAGATGTATTGGACTCACGCTTGTTCGTGCACCGGATGCGGGTGCCCGCGTGGGTACGTCGTTGCTACTTCGGGCGGATTCGGACCCGGGCGATTGCGAACTGTGTGGTGCATGAAGCGAGCTATGCGGCGTAGGGGGTGATTCCCGGTGCCTGGAGGGGCTTGCGGGGGTTCGATCGCGTGGGGCGGGCCCAATCTTCGGTCCACCTTTCGGGATGTGAACGAGAAGCTCTGTGATTTCGCGGTGTACCCGAAGAGAGAGCGGATAGTGTGACTACTTGCCACGGTTTCAACTGCGGCAAGCCACAGATTTACCCTGACTTCGTCTCTTTGGACGCTGCC
>JAAETI010000882.1 GCA_024228555.1 bacterium
AGAGGGCGCGAGGTCACGGACGAGGACATCACGTTCATCCAGAAGCTCATCGCCCAGCATCCTGGCGCGAGCCGCCGAGCGCTGTCGAAGCTGCTGTGCGAGGCCTGGGACTGGCGACCAGCCACCGCTCCGCTGCGGGACATGGTCTGCCGCAGCCTGATGCTCCAGCTGCACCGCGCGGGGCACATCGAGCTACCGCCGGTGCGCTATACCCCACGCAACAACGTCATCGCTCGGCGCAAGCCTGAGAGAGTGTTGGTCGACCAGACGCCTCTGTGCACCGAGCTGAAAGAGATTCAGCCGCTGGAAATCCTCCAGGTCCGGCGCACCCGCGAAGAAGCGTATTACGATGGCCTGATCGAGGAGTATCACTACCTCGGCTATACCCGGCCGGTCGGCGAGCATCTGAAGTACCTGATCGTGACGTCGAATCGACCGGTGGCGTGCATGGCGTGGGGCTCCGCGCCGCGCCATCTGGGACCGCGCGACCGTTTCATCGGCTGGTCGGGTGAGGCCCGTCGTCGCAACATTCGCTACCTGGCTTACAACACCCGCTTTCTGATCCTGCCCTGGGTGAAGGTGCCCCATTTGGCATCGCACCTTCTGGGTCGTATGGCGCGGGTGCTGTCGGTGGACTGGGAGCGTCTCTACCACCACCCGATCTACTACCTGGAGACGTTCGTGGATCCACGGCGGTTCCGTGGCACTTGCTACCTCGCGGCCAACTGGATCGCCTTGGGTCCGACCACCGGCATTGGCCATAACTCGCGGACGAACAAGCCCATCCACCCGAAGAAGGAAGTGCTGGGCTACCCGCTACGGAAAGACTTCCGGGAGCTACTTGCGGCACCATGAGTCGCCGCAAGCCCAAAGTGATGGAGTTGGATGCCGGCGAGCTGCGAACGATCGTCGAACGTACCAAGACGTCCGCGCTCGACGCGGGAGACCACGAGAAGCTCAAGGCTGCCATCGAGACTTGCCTCTGGATGATGGCCGAGCTGGAGAAGAAGAGTGCGACCCTTGATCGCCTTCGTAAGTCTCTGTCGATCAACGTCAAGAAGACCGAGAAGACGAGCGAGGTGCTCAAAGGGACGGATGGCGCAAACCCGCCGCAAGATAAGAATGAAGAGAAGTCGGAGAAGAAAAAGAAGCCGAAAGGGCACGGCCGAAACGGCGCTGACGCCTATGAAGGCGCCAAGACGATAAGATGTCCCCACGAATCGCTGCGGTCTGGCGCCCTTTGTCCGAAGTGTGAGAAAGGCAAGGTCTACCGCCAGCGCCGCTGGCAAAAGCTGGTACGCATCCGAGGTCAGGCGCCGATTGATGCGACGGTCCACGAGCAGGAGAGCCTGCGCTGCAATCTCTGTGGGGAGGTGTTCACCGCCAAGGCCCCGGAGGGTATCGGAGAAGAGAAGTACGACCCAACCTCAGCGAGCATGATCGGCCTTTTGAAGTACGGCACCGGGTTGCCCTTCTACCGGCTCGAGAAACTGGGGAGGTATTTCAAGATTCCGCTTCCAGCCTCGACTCAGTGGGACATCGTCCGAAAGGCGGCGATCGTCCTCGCGATGGTCTACGAAGAATTGATCCGGCAAGTAGCGCAGTGGGACATCTTCTACAATGACGATACCTCGGTGAAGATCCTTCAGTTGCTCAAAGAGAACCAACAGATCGAACAGAAGGGCTCGAAAGAGCGTACCGGGATCTTCACCTCCGCCATCGTCGCGGTCCGCGACGATCACAAGAGTGCAGTGTTCTTCACCGGACGTCAACATGCCGGAGAGAACCTCGAGGACGTGCTCCGGCGCCGGGCCGCAGGGCTCGAGATACCGATGCAGATGTGCGATGGATTGTCGCGCAACGTGCCGAAGGAATTCGCGACGATCCTGGCCAATTGCATGGGTCATGGTCGCCGGAAGTTCGTGGAAGTGGTCGATAGCTTCCCTGGAGAATGCCGCTTCGTGCTTGAGTCACTGGGAAAGGTCTACCACCACGACGCCAAAGCCCGCAAGAAGGAGATGTCGGCCAAAAAGCGCCTGGAATTCCATCAAGAGCACTCAGCCGAGATTATGGAGAAGCTCGAGAGCTGGATGGAAGAGCAGTTGGAGCAGAAGAGGGTCGAGCCGAACTCCTCACTGGGTGCAGCGTTCACCTACATGCTGAATCGTTGGGACAAGCTCACCCTGTTTCTGCGCAAGCCTGGCGCGCCTCTGGACAACAACATTTGCGAACGAGCGCTGAAAAAGGCGATCCTCCACCGCAAGAACTCGCTCTTCTACAAAACCGAAAAGGGCGCTCGCGTCGCCGACATCTTCATGAGCTTGATCTACACCGCAGAGCTCGAGAGCGTCGATCCGTTCGACTATCTCACCGAGCTTCTGAAGCACCCTGAAGAGCTGCGGCGCAGCCCCCAGGGGTGGATGCCCTGGAACTACCAGGCGGCCGTCGCGGCAGCAGACCTCGCGACCTGCTCGAACTGACAACGAGCTCCACCGTCAGGTAGCGCTCCGGCGTCAGCGTCATCGACGCTAACGAGTCAGGCCAATCCGGTCGCTGAGCGCCGCTCAAGCCCGCCCGGCGCTCGCCCATGGTGCCGACGGCGCGGTGAGATCAGCCGCAACGAAGGCGGTAGGGCGCGCCCGATGCCGCGCGTGATTGCCCTCGCGGGAGGTCGTGATCGCGAGAAAACCGGCTTTGCGCACGCTTGCCGCAAGCTCACG
>JAAETI010000883.1 GCA_024228555.1 bacterium
ACCTGCGAGCCGAGCGCCACGAAGTCATCGAGCGACTGATGACGATCCCCGGAATCGGCCTGGTCTGCGCCACAACGTTGTACGCCACCATTGGCAAGATCGAGCGATTCCCAAACGCGAACCGTCTGGCCGCATACGTCGGCCTGGTCCCCACCGTCCGCAACAGCGGTGACTCCACGATGCATGGTCACATCACCAAGCAGGGCTCGGGTCCTTTGCGGGCCACCCTGGTCCAAAGTGCCAACATCATCGTCCGCCCCGCAATGAGGAACGCGGAGCCCATTCAGGCGGTCTACAACCGCATTCGGGGCACACGGGGCCGTCGCAAAATTGCTCTCGTCGCAGAGGAACGCGGAGCCCATTCAGGCGGTCTACAACCGCATTCGGGGCACACGGGGCCGTCGCAAAATTGCTCTCGTCGCAGCGGCTCGCCACCTTCTTCGCATCGCCTTCCATGTCTGGCGTGACGGCACCGTCTACGACCCGAAGAAGCTGAGGTGCCCCACGAACTGAGTTCCCTCCAAGGCCGCCGCCACCAGCGAAGTCATTTTGGGGTCAGGTCGCATGCTTCCTTGGCCGCTCGCTTGCGGGCGCACACCGACGGATAGATTGGCCGACCCATTTTTTCGCATGGCATCTTGTGCCGGGCTTTGGGCCCGAGCACGTATGGAAGGATGGAGACTCCTGGTTTGCGGACTTCAACGAGCACCTCCGTGACTCGAACAGGAGTCGTGCGCCTCACGGGCGCTACGACGAACAAAGACAGATCAACAACACCGCAAGAACTTCCTTGACTTCAAACACGCTGCCATGGAAGGTGACATTGGCCACCTGTTGGGCACTTGGGAGGGCATCTGCGGCGATCGCGTTCGGAGTTTTTGCCGGGGGAACACCGCGCCCGGGGACACCCAGCTAAAAAGAGCGCAGCGGCGAGCCGCCAGGCCCCAAAGAGTCGAGCCAAATCCACCGATGTGGGCCCAGGCAGATGCAGCTGCATCGTCCCGCCGACTCCGGGGAGCCACGGATTGCGCCTAGATCCACTCGTCTGAAGCGACCGGCGGGGCTTGCTCGTCCTCGCCCGTCCCTTGCAGCGGGGGACCCCGGGCCGGAGCCAGCGTAAGCTCGTCTGCCGAAAGCCCGAGGTGCTCCAAGATCTTTCGGGCGATCACCGGGTCTTCAATCTGGGCGAGCACGTTCATCTGACCGCCGCAGCCCGGGCAAGCCAGCACGTCCAGATCAAACACACGCTTCATTAATTCGGCCCAGCCGTAGTTGCGAGGGCGCACCAGAAGCGGTCGGGCGGCTCCGCGGGCCTCGACCATCGCCACTGTTGTACCCGTGGGGGCCGCTTTGGGCTCTGGCGGCTTG
>JAAETI010000884.1 GCA_024228555.1 bacterium
CGGAAATGCGCTGATCGAGACCGTGTATTTCCGGCTTCCCGCCCTCGTCAACCGCTATCCGGTGTACGAGGCGGACATCAAGCCGCTTGGGTTCCGATTCGTCGAGTGCGACGACGAGATCACCGATGGTGTTGTAGCCAGGGTGAAGTCGCTACTGGCTTCATCTGTCGCCCGACGGGAGATGACCGAGCACAACTATCGGCTTGGCGCCGAGCACTTCAGCTATGAGGTCCTCGACCGGACCATCTCACGCCTATTGCCCCAGTGAGTCTTCGGTGGGCGCAGCCGAGAAGCAGGGGTCGGCCGGCGGTGGTGGGATCGTTTCGATCGGCGCGCTCGTGAGCTCGGCGATTGCCGGATCGGGCCGGGCTGGGTCTTCACCAGGAGATGTGATTGCAGCTGGAGCGCGACGATATTGGTCGAGAGTTTCATTGCTAGAATCGTCCCGCCCCCGTAGCTCAGCTGGACAGAGCAAGTCACTTCTAATGACTAGGCCGCAGGTTCGAATCCTGTCGGGGGCGCTGTGGCTGAGCTGGGGAAACGCTGGTTGGGGGAGTGGACTCTGAGTTGTGAAGGCTTCTGCATCCAAGATGTATCCAAGATCTCGACCATAATGTGCTACAGTGAAGCACATGTCTGAGGTTGGGATTCGTGCCTTGAAACAGAATGCGTCGGCTGTGGTGGCGGATGCTGTGTCTGGTGAGACGGTGACGATCACCGATCGGGGGCGTCCTGTGGCGCAGATGACGGCTATCCCAGAGTCGCGGTTGGAGGCGTTGGTTGAGGCTGGTCGTGCTCGCCCTGCTCGTCGTGAGATTGTTGAGCTCGCTCCGCCTGAGAGTGGGCCGGATCTTTCGGCTGAGTTGGAGTCGATGCGGAACGCGGAGCGGTACTGAGGTGGGGTATTACATCGATACGTCTGCATTGGTGAAGCTGGTCGTTGCCGAGGCTGAGACCGAGGCGTTTCGGTCATGGCTCGCTCAAGAACCCAGGGAGCCAGTTGCTTGTGATCTCGTTCGCACGGAGTTGCTTCGGGCGGTACGTCGGGTTGCTCCTGATCGCGTGGTGCGAGCTCGGGAAGTGCTTGTTGCGGTCACGCTGATGGACGTTCCGACAGCGGTGTTCGAAGAAGCGGGCCGGTTGCAGCCTCCAGAGCTCCGTTCGCTGGATGCTGTTCATCTTGCTGCTGCTCTGGACCTCGGTGATGACCTCGAAGGGATCGTCACCTACGACGAACGGCTGGCTCTGGCTGCGGAGTCGAATGGGGTTCCAGCGATCTCACCGTCGTGAAGTCATCCAAGATTCTGTCCAAGATGCCAGCCGGCATTGGGCAGACGAGGCGTCACCATGAGGACGTTCCGCCAACTCTGGAGCACTGTGGTGCCCGAAAAGTCGGTCGTC
>JAAETI010000885.1 GCA_024228555.1 bacterium
AAGTTCAACGAGGCCCGTCAAGGCAAGGCCGAGTGGGCCGAGGTCGGTGTGTTGGGCATCGTTGGTGCGATTGTGTTGATCTTTGCCAGCTACCTGCTGACCGAAGCCGCGGGCGTCATATAAGAGCGCGTGTAAGGCATGGATAACCTACTGCAAAAGCGAGAGAGCGGTCCATATTCCCGCAAATCCTCGTCAAATAGAGCCCTGCTATTCTCCTCGAATTTGCAGGAATCTGTCCTCGCTCTCTCACTCCTTCGTGACGGTTCCCATACCTCACGCGCGCTCTACGATGTCTGAACAAAACGATATTCTAGCCGACCGGCTCAATGTGGAGCCAGTGATCTTCAAGGGTTGCTCATCATCGGAACTGGGCATCATCGTGGGTGTGGCCGCGCTCATCTGGTTACCCGTCAGCCTCCTCCTGGCGGGTTTGATGGGCGCGGTCACCATGGGATTCGGACTGGCCGGTGTCGGTGTGGTCGGCACCGTAATCGTGATGGCGAGTCTGTTCCAGCGTCTGAAGCGGGGTCGCCCGGATGGCTACTACCAGCAACAGCTCAGCATCTGGTTGTCTGACCATGGTCTGCGCCACTCGCCATTCATTCGGCGCAGTGGATCCTGGGACATCGGGAGGACAAGTGCTCTACCCCAGTGATGATTACGGATTCAGCGTCCCTGAAGTGTTCTGCAGCAAGGCGCTGTGTGAAGGCAATGGTTATTCCATTGTCGAGCTAACTGAACTCGCAATTATCACCTGGGTAGAGCACTAATATGCGACGCTACCGCACCGAGATTGATAACGTCCGTGCCCACCTGCGTTCGCTGTGGGTGGTTATCAGCCTCCAGTTCGTCGTGATACTGGCTCTCTGGTTTGGCTGGAGTCAGGCACCGAAGCAACTGACCGTGCATGTGCCCCCGGATCTACGGTCCGGCGCCACGCTGTCGGTCGATGAAGTGCCAGCGGCCAATGTGTATGCCTTTGCCTTCTATATCTTCCAGCAACTCAACCGCTGGCCGGAAGATGGTGCGAAGGACTATGGCAAGGCCATTTTTCGGATCTCACCCTATGTGACGCCGCGTTATCGGGCGGAACTCTTGGTGGATATGGACTTGAAAGGGCGGCAGGGCGAGCTGGCCTACCGGGTGCGGGGTGTGCACGAGATCGCCGGGCACGGCTATGAAGAACGCCGAATCGATGTGCTCGCGCCAGGTGTGTGGGTGGTCTGGCTGGATCTCGATCTGTTCGAGTCGGTGAAGGGCATGACTGTGAAGAAGACCGCCATTCGTTACCCCTTGCGGGTCGTGAGCCTCTCTGTCGATCCAGAGGCAAACCCCTGGGGCTTGGCGTTGGATGGCTTTGCGAGTGAAGGGCCGCGTCGGCTGAACGAGTCGGAACTTGGTGTAGACACCGAGCAAGAGAAATAGCGGAAGGAGGGTCAACGTATGCAAAAAACCAATGCCTTCAATCGAACCATAGCTATCTGGCTGGGTGTAGCTCTGATATTAGTACAGTCCCTGGTCCAAGCCGAGAGTGACACGTTTGAACGGATCGAGTGGAAGAAAGCGCCGATCCGACTGGAACTCGTGGTCGGTCAGGAGCAGCGGATCGAATTCCCTGACTCGGTGAAGGTGGGTGTGCCAGCATCCGTTCAGGGACTACTGCGCACACAAAGTGTCAACGGCACGGTCTACCTGTTGGCGCATGCGTCCTTCGAGTCGAACCGTCTCATGGTGCGTGAGCTCGATAGTGGGTACATCTACCTATTCGATGTCACGGCCACCGAGGAGGGAGATGCAAGCCATCCTATTCAAATCTATGTCGCTGGCACCAGTAAGCCGGATAAGGATAGCGCCACTGCCAGCAGTGATGCGGGACAGGTACAGCCAGGCTATATCCAACTAACCCGCTTCGCGGCCCAACAACTCTACGCGCCATCCCGTCTGCTCAAAGACAGCCCCGGCATTGTTCGGGTCCCGGTCTCACGCGATCCCGTCGATCTGCTCCATGGCGGTACGGTCGAGGCGATCCCATTGGTGGCATGGCGCAGCAACGGGCTTTATGTCACGGCAGTCAAGCTCACCAACCGTACCAATCAAGCCCAGACTCTGGACCCGCGGGATCTGCGAGGCAGTTGGTTGACTGCGTCCTTTCAGCACCACCGTCTGTTACCCAACGGCGATGAAGCCGACACCACGGTCGTCTATCTGATCTCGGCCCGGCCGTTTGAAGTCTCGCGCTAGGAGAATCCATGGCCATTGCAACCTCTAACCGACTCCTACCCCTGCTCGCTGGCGCCGTGGTGTTGATGCTGGCCTTCGTCACCTTGAAGTCTTGTACTGGCGATCAGAATGATGCACTCGTCATGGAGACCGTGCCTCAGGCACCGGCACCGGACGCAGATAGCCCAGCCGATACCATCAAGACCTTGACGGCCAACGTAGCCGCCATGACCTCGGAAGTAAAAGCGTTGCGTAAGGACAATGACCAACTGCGTAAGGGAAATCGTGACCTGATGGCCAACCGTCATCAAATTGAGGAGAACGTCACAACCCGGGTCAAGCGCGAGCTGCTCTCCCGTGAAAAAGACTTGGACGCACGCAACCGGATAGATTCCGGTGTACTCTCATCACTGACAGCACGGGTGGATGCGCTTTCTCAGTCACTGTCCCGGAGCAGCCCTACCCAGGGCAACAGTGACATCCCTGTGGGGTTGGGCCTCGATGGTGTTGCACCCACCGATAGTCTAATCTGGATCGATCCGCTGGATACCCTCGACAGTGATACAACCCCATCGGGTACAAATAGACTATTGCACCGTGTGAGCCAGTCCACCGGTGGCGCACTGGAGACAGCTCGTAAAAAGACCAACAACCTCACACCATCGTTGAACAGCGTCCGGCCCGTTTACACCGTACCGCGTAATGCCACACTCATCGGATCGACCGCCATGACCGCCCTGGTTGGCCGAGTGCCAGTGCAGGGGCTGGTGCGTGATCCCATGCCTTTCAAGATAATCACGGGTGCGGACAACCTGGCCGCGAACGGCCTGACCATACCGGGTGTGCAGGGCATGGTGTGGAGCGGTACGGCCATCGGGGATTGGACGCTCTCCTGTGTCACTGGCCGCCTCGACTCGGTCACCTTTGTCTTTGAAGACGGCGCCATCCGCACCATATCCAGTGATGACAAGGGCAACCAAAGTGGCGGCGCACAGAAGCCCCTGGGCTGGATCTCCGACGAACAGGGCATTCCCTGTATCACCGGCGAGCGCAAGACCAATGCCCCGGCGTTTCTTACCCAACGGATTGGCGTGATGGCTATTCAGGCCGCCGCAGAAGCCGCAGCCAACGCCGAGACTACCTCGGTCGTGAGTGACGCTGGCAGCGTGACTAGCAGTGTCACCGGCGATACCGGCACCTTCGTGCTGGGCAAGACCATCTCCGGTGGCAGTGAAGAGGTTTCAAAATGGCTTCAGGAGCGCCAGTCCCAGAGCTTCGACGCGGTATTCGTGCCGGCTGGCACCCGCATCGCTATCCACATAGATCGGGAACTCCCCATCGATCTTGATACCACCGGCAGGAAACTTAACCATGAACCATCCATCGACCCCTATCTTCGCACTCGGCTTGATTAGTCTGGTACTGGCCGGATGCGCCAGCACCAAGGATGCCGTACTACCCCAGGACGGCCCTTCGATGAAGGCCATCTATGATGGCCATGTGCGGGAGATGAATGCACGCGATCCGCAGGTAATTCGCCACGAGTTAGGAAACCGTCCCATCCTGACGAGTGAGGCAGCCCTGCAGGGCTACACCCGGGATGCCTTCAACGAGATCGATATTC
>JAAETI010000886.1 GCA_024228555.1 bacterium
CCGTGAAGGAAGGTGTGGGTAGTGGTTGCGCCGGTGATCGTCCGAGGCTTGTTGAAAGAGGTCCAATTCAAGCTTCGGCCGGCACCGCTTGTCATATTGCCGTTGGCGTCGTACGCGTAGCGCTGGCCGCCTGCGGCGGTTACTGCATGGGGGCCGGCTTGGCCCTCGCCATAGGTGTAATGGCCGACGTCGGACTTAAATGTAAGGTTGCCGAGGGCATCGTAAGTGTAGGACTTTTGGCTAAGCGTAGTCGCAATAGCGGTATCTACAAGCGTGCTGTCCTGCAGGCGGTTGAGGGCGTCATAGGTGAAGCGCTCGCGCAGCTTTTGGTTGCGGTCTTCGCGCACGCGCAGATTACCGGCCAGGTCGAAGACATAACTCAGATTTTGCACACTGTCCAGGTTGCCCTGCCAGGTGTTGATACCTTCGAGGTAGCCATTGTGCGGGTTGTATTCGCGCGTGGTCAGGAGGCCGTTGCCAAACGTCTCTTCGACCACCCGACCCTCGGCATCGCGATGGTCGGCGGACCAATAGATTTTGCCCGATTTCGCATCGCTCACCTCCATCAGATAACCCGTGGCGGTGTACGCATGCGCAACCTGGAAGCCTGTCGGGTAGGTGATGGTATCCACGCGCCCCGCGGTATCGTAGGTGTTGGCAACCGCGAAAGTCTGCATTGTAACCGTGGTGCGGGTCTCGCTCAGTCGGCCAAGGGCGTCGTAACTGTGTGCTTTGAGATACCCATTGGGACCGGTGGCCCGATGCAGCTTGCCGATACCTGCCGGGGCGGTGTCGTAATCCCAGGTGCTCGCGCCTTCGGGCTCGGTGCGGCTTACCATCCGCCCGAGCGGGTCGTAGCTCATAGTGACGGTCTGGCCCTTAGCGTCGGTCTGGCTGATGAGTTCGCCCAGGACGTTGTAGGTATAGCTCCAGCGGCCCATATCGGGGTCGTGCATGGCGGTCTTTCTGCCCTGCAGGTCGTAGCTCATGCTGACGTCGTTGCTGGCGGCGTCGCGGGTCTCAATCAGATTCCCGAAGGCATCGTAAGCGTAGGTGGTGACACCGGACAGCGGGTCGACGACGCGCACGTGCTGGCCCAGGGCGTTCTCGCTTTGGCTGGTGCTCTTCCCGAGCGCGTTGGTAACGGTGGTGGTGAGCCCGTCATAGCTCGAAGCGCTCACCCCGCCATCGGCTGTGGTTTCGGTAAGCACCCGGCCAAGCAGGTCGTAGTCGAAGCGGGTCCAGTAGATGCGCTCCCCCGTGTAGTAGGGACGCGAGGTGCGTTCAACTTGTCCACGCGCGTTGTATTCGGTGTCGGCGTAAATGGGGGTGCCGTCGAAGCCCTCGGTTTCACTGCGGATTTTGCGATTGAGCTGGTCGTAGTAGACCGTGACCGCAGCTTGACCCGTGCTGCGCTCGGTGACGGCATACAGGGCACCAGCGGGACACTGGGTGGTGCACAGATCATAGGACCAACTGGTCTCAGTACCTTCGGCGCGAAGTTCATGAGTCTTGCGCCCGAAGCCGTCGTAGGTCCAGGTGGTGGTGAGATTGTTGGGGCCCGTAAGACGGGTGACCGTTCCGAAACGTGCGTCGAAGACCTTGGTCTCGGTATGCCCCAGTGCGTTAGTGGCAGTGACCGGGAAGCGGCCTTGGGCGTCGTAGCTGGTGTGGGCCGTGCGGGTGAGAATGTCAGGACCGCTGACTGTGACTGCGCTCTTGTTACCGAACGGGTCGTACTGGTAGTCGGTGGTGAGCGCCAGCGCCGTGCCCGGTTCGATGACTTCTTGGGTGAGCAGTCCCGTGACGGGGTCGTAGGCGAAGGCGGAGACGCGGGTTTCACTCACGCCCCCCGCGGTGCTGGTCACCTCGGCGCGGGTGAGCCGTCCCAAATGCCAGAGATCGGTGTTATTGATATATTGGTTGAGATTGGTCTTAACAAAGGTCTCGCCACCCCCTTC
>JAAETI010000887.1 GCA_024228555.1 bacterium
ACAGTGACCGCCCCTCGCGCTCCACCAAGTTGGCCTCCGTCAGGCGAGCCAGGATCTGGGAGGCACGCGGTTGACTGATACCAGCCCTCTTCGCAGCTGCCGTTGCCCCTATGACTACGCCGGTGACAACCCTGACCGGCTCCGCTCCGAAGCTGCCTGGGCTCACCTCTGTGGGGTGGCCCCTCTTGAGGCGTCATCGGGCAAGGTCACCCGGCATCGGCTCAACCGTGGCGGTGACCGTAACGCCAACCAAGCCCTCTGGCGGATAGCGCTCGCCCGGATGAGTAACGATCCCCGCACCCGGGCCTACGTGCAACGCCGCACCGCCGAGGGCAAGAGCAAACGAGAGATCATGCGGATCCTCAAGCGCTACATCGCCCGCGAGGTTTACCACCACCTCCGCCCCGCACCCCAATAGATCGCTCCGAGCGGTGAGACTGGCCCCAGTTCCGGCTGGCACCCACCCGACAAGGCGGGCATTGTCTTGAAAACGATCTGCCGTCTCACCGCTCGAGCACAACCGAGTGAATGGCCCAATAAGAGGCTGCCCACCCGCCTGCGGGTGTGGCCCATCCCTGTCCTGCCAACACCTCACTCACCACCAAAGAAACCCTTGACAAACCATAGGAGCATCGTGTTGTCGCAGGCAGCACTAACGGTTCAGCAAGCCAACCGGCGCGCCATCCGACCAGCCCGCACGATCAACCTGATCAACTGTTCGGCGAATGATCTTAGGACTAGAACTCGGGGTCCTCCGACCAACACTGCAGACCAGCCACCACTCGCCGGTAACTAATGAAGGTAGTGGACCCCATTGGCGACAGCTCCTAGGGGTCCTAAGCCTCTAGCTTCAATGCGAACGGCAACATAGGTTGTCGTTTGACCTACAAGTCTCGCCATGAAGAGGGGCAGATGTGAGCGTTCGCCTGACGATGGATGTCTATTCTGGGAGACCGAACCCAATCGTGAAGCTCAACGGAAAGGAGCAGGCCGAGTTCCTCCGGCGGGTGGAACCAACCCGCCGTCTGGTCGAAGACGAGCCCGGTCTGCCGT
>JAAETI010000888.1 GCA_024228555.1 bacterium
AACTGTCACCGAACGTAGGAAGCGAGACGCACCGCCGACATGGTGGCACTTCATGCCCGCGACCGAACTGGCAGATCGGGCGCTTCTCGGGGATGACGATCGTCACCGATAGTGTTCGATACCCCGCACGCATGTGTGCCGATACTGAGCACCCGACGATGTGCTCGTTTCCGCTCCGTATTTGGTGGTCTGGGCGGCAGTTCTTGCCGACGGCACAGAAGTGACTTAATCAAGCGCCGGCCCCCGTGACTCAAGTCGCGGTAGCCCAACCGTCGCTCGGTCAGCCTTGGCGTCTCGGTGTGCAGATAGCTCCACGACGACCCTAGTCAGACTGACCTGAGGCGGTGCCGGGGGCTTGCGTGTGACGGGAGACCGCCTTCTGGGTTTCGAATCGGGGCTATGGCGACAGCACGAGTGTCGTTGACTCGGTTGGCGAGGTCTTGTCGGTTACGATCACAGTTACTTGCTCGGGCGGAATCAGATCGTTCAGGAATGCGATCACCTCTGCCAATGACCGTCCACCGATCGGCGTGACCTCAATCGTGAGGATCGGCGTTGAGGTAGACGGCGGATCGAGCTCGACGGATGATCTGTTTACGATCGCTACTTCCTCGAGCCGAAAAGCGATTGACGCTTCGATGTCGAGTGCTCTTATCTCTGAGTCATAGAGGTCAGGGCTGCCCGCCTCGTCTTGAGCGAGCAAGGATCGTGTCGGGTCAACACCGGCGAGCACGGCCCCGACCGGGCTGCCGTCGCCGCCTTCAGCCACGAGGATATCGACGAGTGACCCAAGGGGGATGCCTGTCAATGCCGGGTCAATGCCGATCGGGTCGGGTTGCCAGGGGCCGATAACACCCGCATCTGCGAGTGCTCGAAGCTCTAGCGCCTGCAGGTGACTGTGGGGCCAGACTATCTCTTCAGCGACTCCCCAGGTTGCACTCCCGGTGAAGGATCGATAGACCGGGTCGGTGTAGCCATCGCGGAATGGCATCGGTGCTTGCTGAACGAAGAAGACACGCTGCTCGCCGACTGTGAACCCGTCTGTCCCAACAATGGGCCTCGACGAGTTCGAAGAAGGATCCCCAAGGAACCAGATGGTCAGCTCGTGTTGCGGTGGGGATGTGTCCGACCATACGACGGTGTCAACGGCCACGGTCACCGGCGTGAACACGGTTGGTGCGGTGAAACTCTGGTCAGCACGGTCGTTCTCCCATGCCTTGCCATCGGCTGCGTTCCATTGGGGGTCACCCATACCTGAGATGGTCCCGACAACGGCGAAGTCGAACGTCTGGACCAGTTCCTCTAGACCGTAGTCCGGCATCTCGAACGTTGAATTCGCGGCGAAGTCGCGGGCGTCCTCCGAAGGGGAGTTGGCAGCGACCACGACAGTAGCGATCGTCAACGCCGCCGCGGCACTCGCCAGCACGATCGTGGGCTTCCAACGTCGGCGCCCGAGGGTGTCGTATTGTGGAGCGACTGCAGACTCCAGCGCGTCACCGAACTGGGCTACGAATGGAATCCGGGTTGAATCGCTCATGTTGCCTCCTCCAATAGGTCCGCCAGCCGGTTCAATGCTCTGTGTACTCGCACCCTTGCGGCGCCTTCTGAGCATCCGAGTTGCGTGGCGACCGTTCGATAGTCGAGTTCGTCGACCACACGCAGCTCGACAGCCTTTCGCTGAGTTGGTTTGAGGTTCGCTAGAGCTGCCGCCAACGCATTGCGATACTGATCGACGTCAATCAGCCTTTCGATGCGGTCGATTGACTCACTATCGAGAGCGGGTATCTCAACGCCAAGCCGGCTGACAGCTCGGGCTTCGATGCTTCGCCTGCGTCGATACGCTGCGAGCTCCCGGCGAGCAATGCCGTACAGCCAAGCAACACCGGGGGTGCGAGTTGGCGTGTATCGCCTGCGTTTCTCGAACGCAATTGCAAACGTCTCGGCCATGACATCGGCACTCAACTGGGCGTCGAACGTCCGTCGATAGACATACGCGAGGATTCTCTCTGCGTTTCGCTCGTACAGCTCCTGGAACGCAGAAGCCTCCGTGATCGAGGCCACGATCAGTTCGGCATCGGTGCGGCTTCCATAGGTGGGTGTGAGTGACATGGTCCCTTGAGTCATCGGCTCGTTCATCGTAGGTATACGGAACATCTGCCGGATCTGTTACACCCATTGACCGATGCGCACAACGGGAGCGAGCTCCACGCTGTGCCGGCACGAATCGGCAGGAACCGTGGTGGTCGATGATTGGCAACACCCACGCTGCAGTTGAGTGAGAGGGCCCTGCAGGCCCTCTCACTCGGTGGGTATTGCCCTTGCGCCATTTACGGAGCGAGTAGCAGTTCGTTGGCTTGTCCCTTGCCGGTCTCAAAGATCAGCACCTTGATCTTCTCAGGCGGAATGAGTTGATCTACAAAGGCCACGACATCCGTCAGGCTCTTGTCCTCAAGTGGCGTGATCTCCACTGTGAGGACCGGCTCAGCGTCAGAGTAGGGGTCGAGTTCCAGCGACGCCTTGTCTACGGTGGCAATCTCCTCGAGAGGGATGATCACGGCCGACTCGATGTCATATGCCCGCAGGTCTGATCGCTCGGACACCTTGATCTCCTCATCTGTCTCTTGGAGGAGGGCACGCGTATAGTCCACGTCGGCAAGGGCGAGAGCGAAGTCCGAATCTTCAGCTGTCATATCGGCGGCTAGCACCGTGCGCAGATCTTCGAGACTGACCCTCGTTACCGCGGCGTCGCCACCCTTGGGATCCGGTTGCCACGCATCAATGACTCCGGCATCTGAAAACGCACGAAGTTCCATTGCCTGTACGTGGCTGTGAGGCCACGCGGTCTGATCCTGAACACCCCAGGTGGCCATGCCGCTAAAGCTGCGATTGACGGGATCTGTGTACCCGTTCTGGAAAGGCATGGGCCCCTCGTAGACGAAGAAGACCCGCTGGTCACCTTCTCCGAATCCGTCGGACTGGGTGAGGGCCTTGGATTCGCCTGTAGAGGGGTCTCCTAGGAACCAGACCGTAAGCTCCTTGTCTGGCGATTCACCGGAAGACCAGATCGTTTCTGAGACCATGATCGTTATCGGTGTGAACACCGTCGGACTTGTGAACTGGTTCTTGAGTGCTTCGTCCTCCCAGTGCTGGCCATCCTCAGAGTTCCATTGCGGTTCGCCGACGTGTAGAACCGTGCCAATGACAGCGAAGTCAAAGTCGTCGGTAAGCTCTTGGAGTCCGTAGTTGGGCATCTCGTATTGAGCGCCACTGGCGGAAACCGACAACTCGCCGTTCTCCGATAGAGCCACTGTTGTTGCGACACCTCCGATGAGGGCCCCAAGTGCGAATAGCAGAAGTACTCTTCTCATCATTGCTTCACCCTCTTATCCGAAGTCTGAATCGATTTGGTCTACCCCGATGGTTCCAGTGTGATGAGGCTCACCCAGACTCCAATTCCGGATGTAGATCCTCACGTCCGCGACGTACGTGTTGACTGTGTCAAGGTCACCATGCGAGCAGGTCGACCACGTTGAGCCCGAAATGGTGTCTGTGCACCACGGGCCATAGCTATAGACATACGATCCCAAGGAACCGTTAGAGCTGACAGTATTCGACCTGACCATCGTCTTGACCTTCATCCCCGTGGAATAGGTCAAACCCCGATACTTGAATGAGAGGCTCGGATCCTGTCGGTCCTGTCGGTGATCAACGGTCATCCGGGTCGTCATGTACATGTAGCCGTAAGCGCTGCTAGAGGACTTGGAGAGGCACAGATAGCTACCACAGTCCCACAGACTTCCGCCCCCCGCTCCCCAATACCCCACACTAGACGCGTAGTAGCCCTGGATCAGGACGTTCTTGGACGTGACGAACTCTCCACCGGATCGGTCATCCTGCCGAAGCGTCCGACGGCTGACCGCCTTCTTGGCTTGGCCATACATCATGACAGGGTTCTGCCCGTCCCAGCTCTTTTCTGGGTAGGTGTTGTTGAATTCCGGGTGCTTCAAGCCGAGGCCGTGGCCCAACTCGTGGCTTGCAGTCGACTGGAAGTCGTACTTCCCCGAGGGGATTGTGCTGCTCGATCCGAAATACCAGGGGATCGCGCCATTGGTACCATTTTCGGCAAAACGAATCCACACCGCCCCATTTGTGCCAGTCCCCGTGCGGCCAAGTGCACCGCCGAGGTCCGTCACCCAGTCGATCTCTATCTTTGCGACAGGACAGACGCTCGAAACGGTGTCATGGTTGATGTTCAGCGAGTACGCAACAGCCTCCCAGTGAGCTACCGCGGCATTCACCCGAGCCTTCTCGAGGGGATCCCAATCTGTTCCTGTGAAGCAGGTCTCAATCTCATCCGAGGCGTAATGATGCTGATCGAAAGCCTCGGCGCGAAGCGGGTTTAGAACAGCCAACGCTGCGCCAAGCCCAAGACCGAGTAGTAGAGCGACTGCATATCGGCTAGCTCTTTCAGAGAACACCACGCTTCACCACCTTTCCAAAATGGTGTCGTCGTTCCCGTCTACCTTGAGCAGATGGCCGATGCATCCCCTCCTCCGGTAGTTGCTAGCAGGATGTCTCTGCATAACTCCTCCTCCATCCGGGTTCGTGAGTACGTCCCGCTTAGCCATTGGTCGCGTGTCGCCGTCCGGTTCTTACTATCGGCGATCAAGCCACTCGCTACGGAAGCCCGGTCGGGTGCTCGTTAGGCGAGGGGCGGGACCTGCCAGTGCGGAGGATGACCGCAGACGTGTACAGCTCCCGCCCCTCCTCTGAATTGGTCGTGGAACCCGGGCGGGTTCTTGCCAGTTGTTGAGGAGCAGCAGTCGCGTCCGGTGTTCCTACCCCGCCCAAGTCCGCGGGCGCCTACTCGCTGCCGGCCAACAGCTGAGGAGTGGCACAGCAGC
The DNA here is from genome assembly GCA_024228555.1 of bacterium. Classification (GTDB taxonomy): domain Bacteria; phylum Actinomycetota; class Acidimicrobiia; order Spongiisociales; family UBA5794; genus JAAETI01. Next base: position 4,905 of record JAAETI010000888.1, read on the forward strand.
CCGGGCCACTTGGTTGAGCGCCCAGATGCTGGCTGTGAACCGATCGGGAACTCGCATCAAAGTGCAGTGAGTCAGTAGAAGTAGACCTGCGGAGGATGACGCATGACTGGTTCGTTCGTACAAGCACTGGCCGGAGTGGTGTTGGCGAGTTCCTTGGGAGCGGTGCCGTCAACCGGCGCAGAGCAGCATTGTGTGGTGGAGGTAGTCGGCCAGTCGAAGGGTGGCGAGTTGATAACCGCCGAGCCGGTGTGTTTCTCAACGTTTTCGGACGCGATGCGTTCTGCATCGGAAGGCGAGTTGATCCTTCCTCGAGGAGTTGACGGCGACGTTGTGCTTTCGAGTGGCGATGTGGCGCGGGCGGTCTCTTCGTTTGCCATCGGCATCCACTACGACGGGTATGGCGGTAGCGGCAGCTCAATCACAATCACGGGTTCGAATTGCTCGGGTGGGTATTGGAACGCAACCGGATTCTGGAAGGACAGGATCCGGTCGTCATACAACGGCTGCCCGAAGCTACGTCACTATACGAACAAGAATAGGCAGGGTAGCTCGCAGACAACGTCTCCTGCAGGCCAAACCCACAATCTGGGGTCGACCCTGGCAGGACGTGTCGAGTCGGTTCAGTATTCGTCCTAATCCTTGGTGGTGAGCTCTGGCCCAGCGCCGACATAGCGCTGGGCATCGGAGCGCCACGTAACAGCCCCGATTGTGTACTCCGACTCTGATGTGATTGCGGCGTCGCTAGACGATCCCGATCGTTTTGGCGAAATCTACGATCGGTACAGCCGCCGCGTCTTTGGGTACGTCGTTCGCAGGATCCCAAGAGAGGACGCCGCCGACATCACCGGGGATATCTTCCTACGAGCCTTCCGATTTCGTCACAAGTTCGATCTGAAACGCTCCGCAGCTCTCCCCTGGCTGCTCGGTATCGCAACCAACGTAATCGGCGAGTACCTCCGCAAACGTACCCGCCGGACCAGGATCGGCCTCCGAGCCGATACCTTCTCGAATCCACCCATAGATGACATTGCCACTGCTCGTGCGGACGCAGCCAGAGCCTGGCCCGCCCTAGAAGCGACCTTGGGTCGCCTGAAACCAAGAGACCGCTCCGTGCTGATCCTCTTCGCGATCGAGGACATGTCGTATCAAGAGATAAGCGACGCGCTGCAGGTCCCAGTGGGCACTGTCAGGTCACGATTGCATCGAGCACGTACCCAAGCCGGTGAACTGCTCGGCGCTTCGGGGCAAACACCATACGATGAGGGACAACTGTGAGTAGGCCCCAAGACGACAAACATGTCGATGCGATGCTGCGCCATCTGGCCGGCGACGATGCGCCGCCAACGGACGACGAGCTGACGTTGGCGCGGGCCAAACTTGATGCAGCAATCCTCGCAGAGACCACATCTCAAAGCCATCGCAGAGCTCGTGGACTGCCCCGTCGGCCATTGGTCGCTGCCGTGGGCATGGCTTTGGTCGTTGCCGTGGTTGCCGGCAGCGTCTTAGTGGCCAGACCAGCACCGCTCGCCGCCGCTTTGGCCGAATATGCCGAGGTAGTGCTCGAGACCGAACCCTTGGAGCCCGTCGAGGGCGAGTTCATTCTCCAAACCACCGAGCTAGCTCAGCTAGTCATTGTCGACGGTTCGCTGCTCGAACTCGACGCGCCTGAGATTGCCTACATCATCATCGAACAACGCAAGACCTGGGTAGGAGCGGACGGCATCATCCAAATGGCCAGCACACCAACCGAAACACGGTTCTTCTCCGGAGCAACCGCAGCCGCCTACGAGAACGCCAACATGGCTGAGTTCGACGACATCGGTATGACAACCACCGTTCGCCAAGAAGGCGACGACCTATCCGCGCTACCAACCGACGTAGAAGCCCTGGAGGCATTCCTACGTGAGCAGATCCGCCTCGGAGGCACCGAACTCCCCGAGGACGTACTGCTCTATGACGAACTGGCGTCCATACTCGGAGATCCCGTCGCCCCACCCGAAGTCCGAGCCGCAGCAGCACTAACACTGAACTCGATCGACGGTATCGAGCTTGTCCAAAAGAACGAAACACAGATCGTCGTTGCGCTGGAATACCTAGACCCAATCCGGGTGCGCCACACACTCGAACTTGACCTATCGGCGTCGCAACTAACCCAGAACACGACACAGCTTCTCGAGGACCACGGCATCCTCGGTATTCCAGCCAGCACAATCATCAACCAGACGAACCACGACCGCCTCGTAGTCACAACCGATCGGCCGCCGACCAGCTAGTCGGAAACGTCGGCCCTGAAGACCACGCAGGTGCATGGACCAAAGAAGCGACTGCTTTCCCGTCGAACGCACAGATCACACACCACCCCGAACGTTATCGAGCGCCCACCCGCGCCCGGGAACCGGCAATCTGGACCGGATCCCAATTATGGGGTTGCCACGTTCCGTGGCCGTGGTCAGCGGCCTATGGCGAGGTCGACGCCTGATGCCTGCCGTTCTGCTTCGGCTCGCTCCATCCGGCGTTTGGCGATCTGCCAGGCGACCCGAGCGGCGATGTCGCTGCTGGGCGGAGGCGGGCCGAGAGAATCGAGGTCGTCGCTTTGCGTCGGCCCGGCTTGGTCGATGGCGGCGGTCTGGCTTCGGCTGCGTCTGAGGGTGGCGGTGAGACCATCGAGAGGATCGTGGTGACTGATGTGGGTCAGATGGAGGCACTGTTCGTCTGACTGCTGGAGGTTGGTGAGGTAGAGCGTGTTGGCTTGCCGACCGCGGCTCATCGCCACATAGAACCATTCCCGATCTGTGGTGCCGGTCACGACGACGAAGGTGCGGCCGGTGGTGACACCTTGGGCCTTGTGGCCGGTCATTGCGTAGCCGTAGTCGACATGACCCTCGTTGAGGTACCACGCAGGAAGCTCACGGGTGTCTTGGCCGCGGTCGAGGCTAACCGTCAGGCCCCCTGTTTCCTGGTCGACACACATGACTGTGGCTAGGTCGCCGTTGAGTACTCCGAGTCGCTGCTGGTTGTTACGGCATAGGATCCGGTCACCGGCTTGTAAGACACGGTCCCCGAACTCAAGGGTGGGTCCGTAGAGCCGTGTCGATGCGGCGAGGTGGGTGCGGGCTTGTTGGTTGAGCTCGGCGACGGTGTCGTTGTCGTGGGCGATGAGTAACCCCGTAGTGAGGTCACCGGTGGCTGTGACATGGTGATACCAGTCGTCGACTGCCCGTGTGGTTGTGTCGTCACGGTTCTGTCCGATGATGAGTCGCTGGTGATCGCAGTATTCGTTGATCGCTTTGTCGACTGATCCGTCTCGGAGTTCGGTGAGTGCCGCCCGTTCCCAAGGGTGTTGCTGGCGGATGTTGTCGGTCAGTTCGACCGCTGGTAGCCGGTTGGTGAGGGCTCGGAATAAGCCTCCGGCGTCTATTTCGGGTAGTTGACGGTGGTCACCGATGAGGATCAGCTTGCCTCCAGCGGCTTCTGTGAGGTCGGCGACGGTGGCGAGTTGGCGGGTGCCGACCATGCCTGCCTCGTCAACCACCACAACCGCACCCCGGGGGAGGCCGCCTTGTTGTTGGCTTTTGCCGATTACGCGGGTGAGGGTGCTCGACGGGATCCCGGTAGCCGATTGCAGCCCAGCCGCAGTACGGCCAGCCAGTGCCGCCCCGACGATGTTGGTTCCGGTCATCATCGCCAATTCTCCGATCACCGTCATGACAGCGGTCTTGCCAGTACCCGCCGGCCCCACCCCAATGTCGATGGCGCTGCTTGAGGTGGCGAATTGTCGCACCATTTCCTGTTGTCCTTCGGTGAGGTGCCGGTGACGTCGCAATCGTCGTTCGACTAGGCGGTTGGGTGCGGTCCACCTGCCGGCATTCAGGCCGGAGGTGGCTTGTTCGATGACCCGCTGCTCAATGCCCAACAACTCGGCAGCGGTGTATTGGCGGTGCACGGTGCCTGGGAACGCCGTGCCGTCGCGTCGTCGCATCGGACGGCACCCAGTGTCGGCGACACTGGGTTGGTCGATCGCTGCGGGTTCGACCTCGGTGAGGTCTTCGGCCAAATCGGCTTGCTCGACATCTCGTCCGCCTATGAGCGGTATGACTTCTTTGGTGCCGAGGAACGTCTCGGCGAGGGCTTCGACTTGGTCTCGGGTGCCACCGTCCGGCAAAGCCGCTGCCACTTCCTTGATGACTTCGGCTTGTCCGAAGGTGGAGGCTTGTGCGGTGAGCCCATCCGGTGATGCAAGACTGCCGAACAGCTCATGTGGATCGGGCTGTTGCGTCTCACTGCTGTGGCCCATCATCCTGCAAAGCCGATCCGGGGTGAGACCAACATCAATAGCCCGCTGCCGCCACTCGACTTCGAGCTCGGCGAGGGGGTTCTCTTGTTTGGGGCTGCGGGTGGCCAACACTGCGACCTGCCGGGCTGCCGGCGTATCGGGGAGGCCCTGTTCTTGTCGCCACGTTTCAAGCTGGCGGCGGCGTCGAGAGAACACCTCGACCTGGCGTCGGGTGAACCCTTCGATATCGGCCATGCCGTTGTGGACCGGCTGCCAACCAACACCCAACCGCTCAGTCAGCTCCTTGCGCAACACGGCTTCGTGGAGATAGCCAGCAGCCAACTGATGGCGATACAACAAACGTCCGTCAATGGTGCGCCACACCTCATCCATGCCTTTGACCTTGTTGGCCACCACCACATGAGTGTGGAGTTGAGGGTCATCTGCTCGTGAGGTGAACTCGGTGAACGATGCCGCCACATATCCCGACGTGGCGATCGGCCACGTCTCCACCCGAAACTTCGGGATCCCGTTCGCATCGAGCACCGGGTCGCCGTCGTCGTCGAGCACAGGTGTCTTGGTGGCACCCCGGGTCGATGATGCAACCGACTCCAGATATCCGAACGCTGACATGGTGGCCTCGTCGAACGCTGCCAACACCTGGCGCCGGGTCTGCTCGTCGCCGAGGGCCCACAACAGTGAAACGGACTTGTCCGCCGAGAAGGTCACATCCCACGCCGCCACCCCATCGCGCCGCAAACTACGACCCAACTGCTCACCGGTACCGGGGTGCTGACCATCGAACAACCGCACCAAGCCCTCAGCAGTCACCCTCCCCGACAAGCCCAACTCGGCGGCACCGCGCCCCTGCCACATCCCGGTAGCGGTACCACCCCGCAAGTAGTAATCCTCCCCACGTGAAATCTCTCCCAGCTTGCGCAGGTAGTAGTCCTTGGCAGCCTTGGCCAGACTCAACATCCGCGACCCCCACCTGCGGCCGCATGTATACGCCGGGCAACTCGTTGCAGATGCGTGTGTGATTCATGCTGGCTGATCCGAGAAATGTCAGTAGTGGCGTCATCGTGACTGCGAGGTCTGGGTGCATCGGTCAAAGAGCGGTCGTAGATGCTAGGGACGTTGTGCAGTCCGTTGCACTGGTTGTGGGACTCGCATCGTCGGATCCGGTCCGGGGTCCCTGAGAAAGCTGGTAGCCCCCGACGACCTGACCCAACCATGGATTCAACAGCACCGGCAGCATCCGCCGGCAGGCCAGCGACGATCCGGGTTCGAACCTTGATGATCTCTGGGAGTTGAACCATGGCCCCAACCAGACACCACAACCCTTTAGCCAGAGTTTCAGCAACCCTTGAACTTCGCTCGGGGAATGCGTCGCAAAACCAAAACAACAAACCTTGTCAGAGGTCCGAGGAACCACCTTCTCAAACCGGCAGGTTGCCTCTGACCTGGCGAAACAATCGAAATGCCATTGGAGTTAAACCCCAATTACATTCAGAATGCATTGGAGTTAAAGGGTTGAGCAACAGAATGAGGGAATGAAATCCCTCGACGGCCTCGTGACCATCCAAGAACTCGCCAACAGCCTGGGTGTGCCCGTCGCCACCATCTACACCTGGCGATACCAACACCAAGGCCCACCCGGATTCCGTGTCGGCAAACACCTACGCTTCCGCTGGAGCGATATAGACAGCTGGATCGCGCAGCAGCGGGAGCCTGTGTAGACCAAGAATGTCGCCCGTTCCTCCTCCAGCGTCGTCACGGGCAGCGTGTAGCGTTGAACCATCGGCGGGAGCGACACTCGGGCCGACGAAGGGAGACTGATCGTGGGGTCAATTCGAAAGCGATCTGACCGATCGAAGCCGTATCAGGCCCGCTATCGGGCTCCGGACGGGCAGGAGCGGACCCGCTCATTCCGGCGCAAGGTCGACGCCGAGCGTTGGCTACTGGAACGCGAACGCGACAAGGCGCGAGGAGACTGGGTGGACCCTGCCCTCGGGCGAATGGTGTTCAGCGAATGGGCCAGCGATGTCGAGGCAACACGTCTCAATCGCCGGCCATCCTCGCGAGCAAGAGATCAGAGCTTGCTACGAAGCCTCATCCTCCCAGAGTTTGGCGATCAACCACTTGCCAGCGTCGATCCGATGGACATCCGTCGGTGGATCGTTGGTCTGGAAGAACGCGGGTACGCAGCGGCAACGATCGGCAAGGCATACCAGATCGTAACGCGAGCCTTTCGAGTCGCGGTTACAGATGGCATCATTTCTCGATCTCCGTGTCGGGAGGTCAAGCTTCCCAAGATCGAAACCCCTGAGAGGCGCTTCCTCTCGGCAACCGAGGTCGAGGAGCTGGCTGACTCAATCGATGCCCTCTATCGGACACTGGTGCTCACCGGCGCCTACACAGGTCTGCGTTTCGGAGAGATGGCAGCGCTGCGCACCGACGACCTCGATCCGCTGCGGCGAACCCTGCGGATCGATGAGCAGCTCTCTCGGCAGGGAACCAGCCAAATGGTCTCGAGCCCACTCAAGACCCGCAAAGCCCGACGCTCGATCGGCATCCCACAATTCCTAGCCGACGAACTCGTCGCACACCTACCCGCCTATCCCTCGTCATCGGACCTGATCTTCTCCATGCCCCAGGGAGGTCCACTCGACTACAACCGATTCCGCTCCCGATACTGGAACCCTGCAGTGGAGGCGTCGATTGGACGCCCGTGCACGCCACACGACCTCCGACACACCCACGTAGCGATGCTGATCGCGCAAGGAGAGTCGCCAAAATACATCGCGGATCGGCTCGGCCATGAGAGCACTCGAACCGTTTTCGACGTCTACGGGCACCTTTATGAAGGGGTAGATGAGGCCGCCACAGACCGTCTCGAACAGCTCAGAAGTGTTTCACGCGCGGACCAGGCGCGGACCAAACGTGGTCCAGAGGTCGTCGAGCTCTCCAGCAGAAAGCCCGAATCCCTTGCGACATAAGGGATTCGGGCGGTGGGCGTTACCGGACTCGAACCGATGACCTCTTCCTTGTAAGGGAAGCGCTCTAGCCAACTGAGCTAAACGCCCTCTAGATGGCGGCGGCCTACATTAGCCCACCTCCGATTCCCCGAGAAGGTACGACACTCAATCGGTTCCAACGAGCTGAACCGGATTAGCTCCTGTCGGCGAAGGAGGCCGCAGTTCATGCTCCCGAGACGCGTTCCTCTGCGATCGGGGGCATTCCGGCCGCATAGAGATCCAGATAGGCGGTAGCACCGATATCTGAAAGGAACTGACATGCGGCATCCGACGCCTGCCTCGCCTCCGCCACCTCTCGTCCGACGACGGCGGCAAACAGCCCTTGCAGCGTCGCCCGGTCAAGACGAAGCCACCCGAAGCTCAAAGCTCGCAAGAACCCGGCAACAGCTTCCTCGGTCCGCCCCTCCAGCGCCGCCTTGGACGCCAGTGCCACGTCGCTGGTCGCCACCACCATTCGCCCGCGCGTCCTGCTCGAGGCGAGTGCGTCGATGACGACCTGCAGCTGGTCTGTGTTGCCGAGCAACGCTGCAGCTGAGGTTGCGACGGCGAGGTGATCGGGCAACAGATGGGCACCATCAACGCTCATCGCCACGGTATAGGCGGCGTCCAACTCGCCAGTGATCATCTTCAGCCTGGCGCGCGTAAACGGTAAGGCCGCTTCAGACTGCGGATTCTCCTCATCGATGGACCGCTCCAAGGCCGCATAGGCAGCATCAATCGCGGACTCGTCACCGTACTCGACACGGACAATCAGATCGGATAGGTCGTACCAGACGATTGAACTCCCCGGCAGTTCAACCCGTTCCCGCGCCTCGGCACGCAGCGCCCTTGCCTCCTGCGGTCGCCCGTCCCGATCCAGGTATGCGGCCACTGCCCAGGTGAAAGACCCAATGAAGCGTACGTCGCCAAGGCGGTTCGCTTGCTCCATCCCCATGCGGCAAGCATCCATGGCCCCAGCATGGTCGTCGTAGGCAAGAAGGTGCCCGAGGTTGTTCGCAGCGCGCATCTCCGGCAGCGCCTGGTCGTGTTCTTGGGCGTATTGAGCAGCCCCGCGCAGCAGAGCGATCGCCTCATGCAGCCGGCCCAGGTTGCCAAGGGCGGTGCCTCGAGTTATCAGCGTGTTGACGATCGTCGACAACAACCCGAATCGTTCGGCGGGCCCCATGAGGCGATCGCCCAACTCGGCTGCCTCGCGATTACGCAGGGTCATCAGATATGCCCGAGCCAGCCCACTCGCGGCGCCAACCACCGCTGGCGAAGAGAACCCCGGATCAGCACCGACGATCGGTTCCAGGACCTCGATCGCCACCGGGGCCCGAAAGGCGTGACACAACCAGTTGCCCAAAAGGGCCGCCGCATCCGCGATGTCGTCGGCGTCACCATGCGTGCGATACCAGTCGAAGGCCTGGGTGGCGTAGCCCACAGCAGTCTGGTGACGAGCAAGTGCACTTGCCGAACGAGCTGCTCTCTGCATCAGATCCGCACGCACCGCGGGATCGGTCACAAACGTGAGGGCGTGCTCGATCATGGCGAGTGCCTGCGCGTGCGAATGCAGCCCTGCGGCCCGATCCGCGGCATCCGAGAGCGCAGTGGTTGCCTCAGTCGCAAGGGCCGCAGCTGCATCGGGGGCATCTGCGACATTGTGAGCCGACATGTAATGGCTGGCGACGGCCCCGGCAAACTCGCTCTCCCCAAGTTGGGCAAAGTATTCGGCAGCGCGTATGTGCTTGACCCGTCGCTCGTCACGAGTGACGCGCCGGTACGCCACCTCTCGGATCATGCTCTGCACAAACCGATACTGCCCGCGCCCAGGAGACCGAGGATCGCTCTCGAACTCCAATAGCTCGCTACGGACCAGCAGCTCGAGCAGCTCATCGATGCGATCCCGATCAGGTCCGATCATTGCGGCAAGACCGCCTCGCGTGAAGGATGCGCCAAGCACGGCGGCGTCCTGCAGCAACGCTCGCGCATCGAGCGACAATCGGTCGAGTCGTGCCGCGACTACGGCTCGCACTGTGTCGGGGACTGCGATATTCGACAAATCTCTGGTCGGTCGGCAGCAGTCGTCCCCGATCTCGAGATCACCGTCTGCAATGAGCATTCGCACCAGCTCAACCGCATACAGCGGAATGCCGTTCGCACGATCGACAACCGCCGTCGTCACATCGTCCCCAATGCCCCGAACCATCCCGGCCACCAGTTCGGTCATCTCAGCATCGGTCAACGGCCCAAGATGAACCGATGTGGAATTGCGTCGCCCCGCTCCCCAGCCGGGCTGGTGGTCCAACAGGTCCGGGCGAGACAAGGTAACAACCAGGATCGGATGCGACGGCGACCGTTCGACCAACTGGCTAACGAACTGAATGAGGCCCTCGTCTGCCCAGTGGAAGTCTTCGAAAACGAGCACCGTGGTGCCCCGCTCGGCGATGGATTGGAAGAAGCTGCGCACGGCAGCAAAGAACTCGTTTGGCTCATCGGTCGGTGTCGAATCCAAGCCAAGCAACGCGGCAAGCCTCGGTTCAATCCACTCCTGATCCGATGGTGACGCCACGTACTCGGCCACCGCGGTGCGTAGCTTGGTGCGACTGCGCAGAGGATCGTCGGTCTCGGCGATCCCGGCACGTTGTCGCACCATCTCGCCCAACGCCCACAAGGTGAGGCCCTGATCGAACGCAGGTGAGCGTCCCTCGTGCCAATACGTATCCCGAGCAAGACCTCCAACGTACTTACGCAACTCGAGAGCGAGCCGGCTCTTTCCGATCCCCGCCTCACCAACGATCGATACCAGCCGGGACCTTCCTGTCCGTTGGGTAACGTTCACGGCATCTTTCAGAAGATGGATCTCTTCCCTGCGACCCACGAAGTCCGGTTCCAAGCCGCTGCGGATGCGACGGGTTCGATCTGTGTTCACTCGCACGACACGCCATACAGCCATCGGTTTGGACTTACCCTTGAACGAATGCTCCCCAAGAGCCTCGAACACGACCGCATCACCGAGCATCCGATGGGTTGCCTCGCCGACGACAACAGTCCCCGGCTCAGCGAGAGTCTGCAGACGTGAGGCCGTATTAACCAGGTCACCCACGACAAGACCCAGCTCCGGCGTCTCCGGGCCAATCGACGCCTCCCCGGTGAGCACGCCGACTCGAAGCGAAAGCTCTCCACGGTCTGGTTCATTGCCAAGGCGTCTCACCATATCGACAAGCTCGAGCCCGGCTCGCAGTGCCCGTTCCGCATCGTCCTCGTGGGCAACCGTCGCCCCCCACACCGCCATCACTGCGTCACCGATGAACTTCTGGACCGATCCGCCGTACCTGTGGACAATCTCTCGGGCACGGTCGTAGTAGTCCGTCAACGTCGCCCGCACTATCTCATGGTCCCGCGCTTCCGAGAACTCAGTGAAGCTGACCAGATCGGCAAACAGCACAGCCACGAAACGCCGCTCGTTTGGATCCCGGTCGGGTGCGGTGAGTTCACGCTTCCCGGCCGCAGGTTGGACGTCAATCGCAGCCCCACAGGTACCGCAGAATTTGTCGACCGGATCGTTGGTTGCCCCGCACGCCTGACAGGCAAGGTTCAAGGGCTTTCCACAGTCTCGGCAGAACCGACGAGTTGGTTTGTTCTCACTTCCGCAACTAGCGCACACCAATCAGCGTCACACTCCTCGCCTACCACTACCCAGGCTAATGCTGAGGGACCTGCACTGCGATCGGCGCCAACTGCTCTCTTGCCCGCATCGGGCTGACACGCGGCGTTTATCATGTCTGGCAGGAATGGCAATACTCAATCCTGTGACACGGCTCCCCTTGCTCCGACCGGTTCCACTCTTCCGGGGCTTTAGCAAGAGTGCCCTTCTCCAGGTGGCCCGCAAGTCGGTCGAAGAGACCCATCCGAGCGGCTCCGTGCTCATCCGCGAGGGGGAAGAGGGAGGCTGCCTCGGCATCATCATCAGCGGCACGGTCGAGGTTCACAAAGGCGACCGGGTCGTTGCAGAGCTGACCGCAGGTGACTTCTTCGGTGAGCTTTCATTGATCGACGGCGAGCCCCGCAGCGCAGATGTCGTTGCCATCGACAACGTGACACTGCTGACACTATCCGCCGCAGAGTTCGACGCCTTGCTCAGTGATCCCTACTTCTCCAGGGCCGTGATATCCAGCCTCGCCAAACGATTCCGTGAGCTCCTGGAAAACCGGGGTATGCCTGCTCCCTGACGGGCCCGCCGGTCACAATTGCCTCGGGTATCGCCACCCTGCCGCTCTACTCGGTCGGCCGGGGAACACCCGTTGCAAGATTCAGAGCCGCGGCAATGGCGAGCCCAACCGCGGCACCGGCAACCACATCCAATGGATTGTGGGCACCCAAATACACTCGTGCCAGGCTGTTGGCGATAGCAAGCAGATAGACCGTGATCCTCCCGCGCCGCCCCAGGTAGGGGGCAAGCAGCCCTGCCAACACAAACGCAAAGATGGCGTGCCCTGATGGGAACCCGAGCGGCGAGGTGTTGACATCGCGGATCACAGCACCCGGGACTGTGAATAGCGGTCGCTCTCGTTCGACGAGAGCCTTGACCACCCACCACTCAACTGCGAGCTTCAGCGGTATAGCGACGGCCAGGGCAAGACCAAGCCGGGTTCGCCCCATGGCAATTGCCGCAACGGCCACGACCGCGACGAACGCCAACGAGCCGAACAGTTGGAACACCCACAACGGAGCTCGCAAAGCATCGGGTAGCTCGTTGATGGATCGGAATACCGATTTCTCGATCTCGCTCACACCGTTCCGCACTGTGAGCATGCAAATCGACACGAGGGCGACCCCGACCAGCAACACCCATACGTCTCGCCACCGCCGCGAGAAGTCGATGGTGCGAGTTGGAAACCGCCGGAGACCGTGGTCGACCATCAGTTCCAATTCTACCGCTCCAACCACGGCGCCCCAACCCGGAGGATCACGCCAGCCCTGAGACCCGCCTCATCGCAAGACGTACCGAAATGGGCCATAGGCCTCACCTGCGCGTGCGAGAATTGGGGGCACAAACGCCAAGTGAGTTCGAGGACCAAGACCAATGCGAGAGGTTGCGATGACGACTAGAAGCATCGGCATCCAACTAGGTGCGACGACAGCACCTGCAGACATCCCCGAGGTAGCAGGGGAGGCGGAGCAGCTGGGCTACGCCGAGATGTGGATGGCTGAGGACTACTTCCAGCTCGGCGGTATCTCGTCGGTCGCCACCGCTCTCGCTGCGACAGAACGGATCCCAGTGGGTCTCGGCGTCGTTGCCGCCGCCGCACGACATCCAGCTGTGACCGCGATGGAGTTTGCCACCCTCGGTGGGCTGTATCCCGCTCGATTTATGGCAGGCCTGGGGCACGGTGCCCCGGGTTGGGTACATCAGATGGGGCTGCAACCGGCTTCACCGCTCGGGCTGCTTCGAGAGGCGACGGATGCGGTGGGTCGGCTGCTCGACGGGCAGGTCGTCACGGAATCTGGTGACTACTTCAGCTTCGACCAGGTTCAGCTGCATCATCCGCCGGAGCCACCACCACCCATCTATTTCGGCGTACAGGGGCCCGCATCGCTCCGCTTGTCTGGGGAGGTTGCAGACGGGACCCTGCTCGGGTGGTTCAGCTCACCGGGCTACGTCGCGTGGGCACGCCAACGCATTGAAGAGGGCCGCAAGAGGGCAAACCGGACCAGCCATCACGAACTCGCCGTTCTCTGCGTACTTTCGATCTCCGAGCACGGCCCGGCAGCAGCGAAAGCTGATCTCATCCGTTGGGCGACGCCGATGCTCAACGCCATGGCCGAGTCACCACAGGTGAAGCTCTCGGATGGAGGCCGGCAACTCTTGACGCACCTCGAGAGAGGCGACCAAATCGCTGCTGCCTCGCTGCTCGGCGAGTTCGCCGCAGCCGGGGATCACACCGATTGCGCAACAACAATCGGCCGGTTGCTCGACGCAGGCGCAGATAGGATCGTGCTTGTACCCAACCCCGCCGGCTTCCGGTCCACCCCGCAAATGCTTGAACAGATCCGAGGTGGCGCCAGCCTCATCGACATGTGAGCGTGGCGCGTCAATTGTGCGATACTCGGGCGCCCATGTCGACCTTCTCCGCCAGGACTCTCGTCTTCTTCACGTCAGCTGCAGTTCTCGTCCTCGAGATCCTGGCCAGCCGGATGATGGCCCCCTATGTCGGCGTCACCTTGGAGACGTTCACCGGCATCATCGGTACCGTCCTCGCCGGAATCGCAGTCGGTGCCTGGCTTGGCGGGCGCCTGGCTGATCGCTACCCGCCGCAACAGGTATTGCCACCGACGCTGATCATCGGCGGAGTGCTCGCACTTCTGACGTATCCGATCGTCACCACCGTCGGCCCCTCGTCGGGGGGCGACCCTTTCGATATCGTGACTCTCGCCGTCGCCAGCTTCTTCGCCCCGGCGGCAGTTCTCTCAGCCGTCACCCCCACCGTCACCAAGCTCCGCCTGCAGACGCTCGATGAAACCGGTGCCGTCGTGGGACGTTTGTCCGCGATCGCGACTGCGGGAGCAATCTTCGGCACCTTTGTGGCCGGCTTTGTCCTGGTTGCCGCATGGCCCAGCCGCACCATCACCATCGTCGTCGGCGCCTCACTTGCTATCGCCGGACTTGCCATTGCGATGCGTGCCCGGCTGGCGACGACGACTCTTGTCATTGCAGCGGTAGCGGGCAGCGGGCTGGCGCTCGGGGCGGCAACGGCGGCGCCTTCGACCTGCGAATACGAAACCGCCTACTACTGCATCAATGTCGATGTCGATGCGTCACGTCGTTCTGGGCGGATTCTGTGGTTGGACACACTCCGCCACTCCTACGTCGACCTCGATGACCCAACTTGGCTGGAGTTTCGCTATGCCCAGATCTTCGGTGCAGTCCTTGATTCGCAACTCCCCGATGGCCCCGCCAGCTCGCTGTCGATCGGTGGCGGCGGATTCACCTTCCCCCGCTATGTGGCCGCCACCCACCCCGGCGGCACCAATACTGTCCTCGAGCTCGATAGCGCAGTGGTCGACATCGCATCTGATGACCTCGGTCTGGACCCGGATTCTCTCGACATCCACACCGGCGACGCCAGGGTGACGATGCGAGCAACAGAGGAGGGCGCCTATGACGTAGTGATCGGTGATGCATTTGGAGGGCCAGCGGTGCCATGGCATCTCACCACCCGGGAGTTCGCAGAGGAGTTCTCGGAACGGCTCCGTCCCGGTGGCTTCTACGTGCTCAACCTGATCGACTACCCACCGCTGGGTTTCGCAAAAGCCGAAACGGCAACCCTCGCAAGTGTGTTTTCTGATGTCGCGGTGATCGCACCTGCCACATACTTGGATGGGGCGCACGGGGGCAATTTTGTGCTGGTCGCCAGCGACTCACCGCTGGACATCGCCGCACTGCAGGCCGAACTCGCAGAGCGAAACAGCAGTGGCATAGTCCTCAGCGGGGCCGGTGTTGCATCGTTCGCCGCAGGCGCCGAGATCCTGACCGACGACTACGCACCCGTCGACCAGCTCATCACGTCGTAGCGTCGGCTCACAATCCTGCGGTCGGAATATCGTCGGGAAGGAGCGGATTAGGTCGATTGGCGTGATAGACCCGCAGCGTCTCGGCATCGCAGTCCGAGCACAGATTGATCGGTCTGGTACCCACGACCGACAACTGGGTGCCTCGACCCTTTTCAAGTATGGCTAGCGGCACCTGCTGCATGTCGACGCCACCGCACTTGGCGCAGCTGGCACTCAGGTCGCGCTTCCATTTGTGGGTGCACTTCTCGCAGTAGAGAAGTATCACCTCCGCACGAGGGGTGCCTCGTAACGCCTCCTGCTCGCCGCAGTTCGGACATGCAATATCCATCGCGACAGTTTGCCACGAACAGCTATCCGGTCGGGACGAGAGCCTCCCAGACGGCACGACCAAGGGTGAACGGCATACCGCCTTCGACCAGCGAAGCCCCCACCGAACAACGACCATCTGTATGAGCCAACACGACGGTCAGGACCGGCGCCCCTTCTACATCCCGTAGCTCAACACCGGCAAGGCGCGGCACTGGACGTTCCCGACGCAGCCTGGCAACGGCTGACACGACAGCTTGGTTGAGCGATCGCGGGTCGCTCACAGGGGAAAACGAGATACCGCCAGCAGAATCCGATGCTCGCACCGAAATGCCCCCAGCTGTCTCCTCTACAGCGACCAACGCCAGCCGGGTCAGCTGCACCGCTTCGATTTCCGTGGCCTTGGGGACCAGCTGAGTAGGCGGCAGTTCCTCGTGGGCTGCCGCCATCAACTCGTCGAGAGTCCGGCCCAGACCGGTGCGGTGGGCTGGTGCCGCAGGCTCTGGTGTTGCCGCCACGAAGGCCTGGGCGACCAGGCTCTCGATGTGGTCGCCCACCGCGACGGCCTCGATCGAACCGTCGAGCCACACCCGCAATCGGGGCCGCCCGTCCTCGCGGAGATCGACCTCAACGTTGGCGACACCATCGACATCCAGCGCCAGCTGGCGAAGCTCTGTGATGGTTAGCTCGGAGTCGGGGTTCTCGCTCTTCGAGGAATCCAAGATGCTCCCCTACTCCGCAAAACCACGAACGATCGACATAAACCGATCATAAGAGTCGCGATGCATCGAGTGACCTGCTCCTTCGATCATCACGAATTCGATGAGGCTGTTGCTTTCTGCCGCTGCGCTGCCGAGCTCTTCCGAGACCAGCGATCCCAGCGCCGGGTCGGCAGCGAGGATCAGAGTTGGAACCTGGACTCCACGGATCTCCGGCCAGACATCCCACGGTGATGCGTCTTCCATGGTTCGCGTCGGCGCTTCGACACCGCACTGCACCAGAGCTTGGACCTTCAATTCGACGTCGCGGGGGTGCCAATCGGGATGCTCTGCGGCAACTGCAGCAATGGTTGGGTCTTCGGTCTGTGGTGGCGAGTCCGCCAGCAGCCGTGCTGTCCCCACAGAGTCGACGGCCGGGTCTTCCAAGACGACGCGAGCTGCGAAGAAGGGATGGGCGGCTACGACTGCGGCTGCGATCGCACCTCCCAAGGAATGCCCAATCAGAAGATCCCATCCCCCGCCCATCAGGAGAACATCATCCCGGTACGAGTCGATGGTTAGGTCATCGCCGGCTGGGCTAGACCCATGCGCCCTGAGGTCGGGAGCAACCACCGTGTAACCGGCATCGGCGAGCCCCTCGGCGACCCGCCACCAAATCGCACCGGAAGAAGTGAGCCCATGAAGCACCAAAGCACGCCGCGGTCCGTCACCCCAGACGGTTGTTGTCAAGACATCCGGGTTGGTCATGCGCCGGAACGCACCCGGCTACGAACCATGATGCAGGCGTTGGCGAGGTAGTTGAAGTCATGCTCCGTTAGATAGGCCATGACCTCGGCGCTTTCGGCACCGGGTTGCACCCAAACGTTGTCGAGACCCATTTCGTTGGCCTTCCTGAGAACCGCAATAGTTGCCTGCGGCGGCACCACGATGTTGATGATCGTTGGTACAACCGGCAGCGTCTCGAGATTCGGGAACGCAGCGTCGCCATCGACAGTCGCCCGGTTCGGATTCACGGGATACACCTGATATCCCTTGCGTTTCAGGTCGCGATAGATCACCGATCCGTATTTGGTCGGATCGTCGGTGGCACCAACGACGGCAACAGTCGTGTCGTCTCGGTTGAGCAAAGTCGCAATGTCGTTCATGCCGGTGTCAACACTTCCGTGGCTCAGAATCATCCAGGAGCCACAGGCTACGGGCCAGGCGGTCTCCGTCCAAAGCCGTCGAATGTCCCGCGGACGACCTTTCCAACTGTCGGGCGCGGGACATTTCCAGCCAAACGCTCCCCAAGCCGCTGTTTTGGAGAACAGTCGAGCAGAAGGAGCAAATGTCATGACTTCACGAGTTGCAGAACTTACCCGGCCAGGGCCACGCGACGTGGCCCCACATTTTCGGCTCGAGCTGCGATACTCAACACATGATTGTCCGCCATGCTTTTGGATTTGCGGGTGCTACCTCCGTGAACGGTCCCGCGATAGTGATCGATGTCTTTCGGGCCTTCTCGGCAGCGGCCTACGCATTTGACGCGGGCGCAACCAAGATTCTGCTGACGGCAGAGGTCGATGCCGCACGAGAACTAGCGGCCACCACGTCCGATTCGGTTCTCATGGGTGAGGTTCATGGGGTACGCCCCGATGGTTTCGACCTGGGCAACTCACCGGGAGAGATCCAAGCCAATCGGCACCTTGTCGCCGACCGCACCATTGTTCATCGCAGCTCCGCAGGCACCCAGTGTGCACTGGCTGCTCTCGAAAACGGATCCGACCCGGTCTACGTGTCCAGCCTGGTGGTGGCTTCGGCGACCGCGGCCGCGGCTGTAGATCTTCCTGAAATCACAATCGTTGCCGCCGGCCTCTCGGGTGTTGCCGAGGCCGCCGAAGACACGGCCTGCGCCAACCTGATCGGCGATCTCCTGCTCGGCTCGAAGGTCGATCTGGCGGCAAGCGCCGATGCCGTCATGGCGAGCGACCGCGCCCAGTTGCTTCGTTCCGCCGTATTCGCCCACCCTGAAGACGTGCGCCTGTGCAGTGCCGTCGATCGGTTTGACTTTGCCATGATGGCGACCGCCAGCGACGCCACGGTGACAGTCCACAGGGTGGGCTAGAACTCCGAATCGTCCTTCGATCCGGACGACGCCTTCGCCGAGATCAGGATGACCACACCGGCAAAGACCAGGAATGCCGGGAACACCCAGTTGCCCTTCAGGAACGAGAAGTCCGAATCGGCGTAGAGCAGCGGCAGGCTGACCCCGACGAACAAGAGCCCGAAGATGAATGACAATGGGTCAAACTCGTGCCGCTTCATGGCGTCTCCTCGACTTGGTGTACCACGAGTTCCCCAAAACCGACATGGGCATCCAGCTGGATGTCTCCCGAGCCCTCAAAGTCGATGGATCGCTCTGCTTTCACATTCTCGTTCTGGATGACGCCACCGAGTGTCATCTCCCCAGCATCGACGCGAGCCATGACGTCAACACCAAGGTCGGGAGGGACAACTACCTCGAGGCGGCCAAACACCACGCTGGCCTCGACCTCGTAGGTCTCGTCCTCGGCCAGTTCCAAGTCACTGAGATCGAGAACGAGCTCACCTGCAATAAGCCGGTACTCGTCCTCTAGGTCGGGTGCACTCTGCGGTGCGTGGTGCGGATCGCCAAAGCCGCCTTCGAAGGGGACGCTGAGAAGCGAAGCGCCCACCAGCAATGGAGCCAATGCCAGACCCGGAATAACCAACCAGCGGGCTCGGCCAAAGAAGCTCGAGATCAGCAAGCCGATGCCGAGAACGATGAATACGGCTGCCACGTAGTGGCGCAACGTCGGCTCGAACCAGCCCGTAGCTTGGCCGACGCCCATCACCCCAACGACGATCAAGAGCCCGGCAAAGACAAATCTGCCTAGTGGGGACGATTCGCGGGGCTCGTAGGGTCGTGGTTGAAAGGCCGGATCGGGATCGAGTGGTGGGTACACAGGAGGTTCGGGAGGACTCGCATACCCAACCGGGTCCGAGTCATTCTGCTCCACAATGGGGGCGGTGACCTCAAAAGCTTCCGGCACATGCGACGCAGGCGAGACCGGCGGGGCAGCCGGGTCTTCCAAGTCACGGTTACCTCCGAGGTCTCCGCGGTAGAGCATGACACCAACCGCCACTAGCGCGGCCGCAAAGACCAACTCGCCATCGACGATGCTGCTGTTGCCAACGACGATGACCGCAGCGAGGATTATCAATCCAAGACCAAGCACGCTCTTGGACCCCTCGAATTCACGAGCCTTGTCGGCGACGATCGACTCGTTCTCACCTTCTTCCGGCATCGCAACCCAACCCACCAGATACAGCAACAGGCCGGTTCCGCCAAAGATGGCGGCAAGCACGAAGCCGATACGGACCCAAGCCACATCGATATTGAGGTACCTGGCAAGCCCAGAGGCAACGCCGGCAACGGCGCGATCGCTGCGCAAGCGTTCCAGGCGAGGACGTTGTTGTGTCGGCTGTGGGGGTGGTTGTGTCGATTCCATACTCGGAGCATCCCATGAAGACCACATGCAAGCTATCGGGTAATACCCTGAGGGTACCCTGATCCGACTGAGACGAACCTGGGGACAGTCCTAGTTGTGGGGACCAAGCGGCTGTGACAACATCTAGGCCAGATGGACACAAAGACGACAGCTGAAACGACAAAAATGCGCCCGATTGATCGGGTGCGGAGGTTTGTCGTTCGCCGCCCCGATGACCGCGTAATCATGGGCCTCGCCGGTGGTATCGCAGATCGGATCGGCGTCGCCGATGTATACGTGCGCGCCGCATTCATCTCACTGTCACTAGCAGGCGGTGCAGGCATCGTGCTCTACCTGGTGGGGACCGCCATCGCTGTCGAGGCTGACGAACCGCCCAATGATCCGCCGAAAGGGCGACAGCTCCTCGCCCTTGCCGTCATGTTCTTAGGGCTAATGGCCTTCCTGCGCGGAATGAACCTGTGGTTTGGCGACAGCGTGGTGTGGGCAGGAACCCTGTTGACGTTCGGTGGTGCCGCTATGTGGGACCGCACCAATCTGTTCGATGGCTCCGAACATGCCGGCATAGCGCCAAGCCGAACCCGGATTGCCGCCGGTGCCCTTCTGCTTCTCGCCGGTCTTGCCAGCCTTTCCAGCAGTATCGAGGCCATCGACTCGCTGGGTCCGGCAGTCGCCGCGGCTGCCCTCACCGCGGCAGGCTTCATGATCATCTTCGGCCCGTGGGTGACGTCGCTGGCCAAGGATTTGGCCGACGAGCGCCGCAACCGCATCCGCTCCGACGAGCGGACCGACGTCGCCGCCCACCTTCACGATTCGGTGCTGCAGACCCTGGCTCTCATCCAACGTACCGACGACCCCAAACGGATGGTGACGCTCGCCCGTGCGCAGGAGCGCGATCTGCGTCATTGGCTTTATGGACCCAAGGACGATGGCGATGGCATAGGCCTGCGCCAAGCTCTCGAAGACACCGCCAGCAATGTTGAAGATATTCACGATGTTCCCATTGAGGTGGTCGTCGTCGGCGACGTACCCCTCGAGGAGCGCACGAGTGCCCTAATCGCAGCTGCAGGCGAAGCGATGACCAACGCCGTCAAACACTCCGGCGCCCCCCTCGTGTCCGTCTTCGCCGAAGTCACCGATAGTGAGGCCGAGGTCTTCGTCACTGATCAGGGAGCAGGATTCGACCCAGATTCGATCCCAGATGGCCGGCACGGGATCACGGACTCATTGATCGGACGGATGCAGCGCCACGGTGGCGAGGCCAACATTTCAAGCGAACCGGGAGAAGGCACCGAAGTGCGCCTCACCCTCCCCCGAGGTACCCATGACTGACACGACCCTGTTTCTCGTCGACGACCACAAACTGTTTCTCTCTGGAGTCCAGACAGAACTCAGCGAGGAGTTCCCGATCGTGGGGACCGCCTCCGACGTGGACGACGCCATCACCAAGATCCGCGAACTCACCCCGGGTGTCATTTTGGTCGATGTCCATATGCCGGGTGGGGGCGGCGTAACGGTGATAACCAACGTGCTCCAGACTCATCCCGAAACCCGATTCCTTGCCCTCTCGGTTTCCGACTCACCCGAAGACGTTATCGCAATGATTCGCGCCGGGGCCCGCGGGTATGTGACCAAGTCGATCTCCCCGACCGACCTGGCTAACGCGGTCAGGCGCGTCGCCGATGGCGATGCCGTTTTCTCACCGCGGCTCGCTGGGTTCGTGCTTGATGCGTTCGGCGGAGCAATCTCGCCCGCCGCCGACCCCGAACTAGACCAGCTCACTCCCCGTGAACAGGAAGTACTCAGACTCATCGCCCGCGGCCTCGCCTACAAGCAGGTGGCTCGCAAGCTCTCGATCTCCATCAAGACCGTCGAGACGCACGTGTCTTCCGTCCTGCGCAAGCTACAACTGTCCAGCCGGCACGAGCTGGCAAGGTGGGCTTCAGACCGTCGCATCGTCTGAGGAAGACACAACGGGCTGCTAACTAGCCACCCTGATCATCCCACAATGATCCTGCTGATTCTTGGGCGATTTGCCGATCACTGAACATGCAAGACAGCCATTCTCCAACCCCCCTCCAGCGCCGCATTGGGGTGCTTGTGCTCTCTATGGCAGGAGCGATCGCAATCGCTCCGATAGCAATGGCGCTGGCGGTACGCAATACCGGGTCGTCAGTGCGCACCACGGTTCTCCTCATCGCATCCGTCACATGGTGTGTCTCTCTTCTCACCTACCGGGGCCTAGCCCTAGCCCACGAGCACTGGCGGCGACGCACTCTACGCTCCGAGGTGACCAACGCCCGGCGAGCTCGTCTCGACGCCAGCGCCACTTTCGAAGACAAGCTCAACGATCAGAACGCAATCCTCGACCGCATCGCCGACATCAGCGAGGGCCTGCTCGAAGATGGCATCATCGACCCGCAACTTGCACTGAACCACGTGCGGCTCATCAACTCGCACGCCAGGGAAGCCCAGGCACTTGTCGAAGATGCACTTACCGAGGTCCGTGTCGAGGTCGGTGCCTCAGCAGTCAACACGGAGACCTTCGACGCTCGTGACGAAATCGAGGACGTTGCCCTCCCGTTCATTCGTGGCGGAGTCAAGATTGTGACCAGCGGGGCCCGCCGCATTGCTGAGACCGACCCAGCAATGTTCCGTCTCATGGTGCGCGGTCTGATCAACGGAGCTGTGGAGCGGCAGGTCGAGGAGATCGACATCTCCATTTCTCGTGACAACGACACGATCGTCTGCGTGGTGTCCGATAGCGGTGCCGACAACTCGGAGTTCGGCCTCGAATCGGTGTCGCCAGTAACCAGCTCTCTGGCACACACTGCTGGAGCCGAGCTGCGGTTCACCCGAGCTCTGGGACGCAATCAGTACAGCCTGACCGTTCCGGCAGCGGAGACACCGGCATCAGTCGAGCATCGTACTGTTCCCATGGATGTGCTCGGGGAGCGCCATGCTCCCGACCAGCCAGGAGCCGACACGGGACCCCCCAAGGTTGTGCTGGATCGCAAGGATTCGATCGTCTTCCCGCAGCCCCGGCGGGCTGGAGACGAGACTGTCGCCGCTCGCAGAGAGAGACAGCTGACGGCTCGATAGAATCCGGGTTGGAGGCGATATGGACTCAGCATTTCTCGCACAACTCGACGCACAGACCCAGGAACTGCACGAACTTGGATTGTTCAAAGAGGAACGGACAATCGCATCACCGCAGCAGGCTGTGATCACACTCGATGACGGAACAGAAGTCATCAACATGTGTGCCAACAACTACCTGGGTCTCGCCAATCACCCATCTCTTGTTGATGCGGCATCGGCGGCGGTTCACGAGTACGGCTACGGGATGTCGTCGGTCCGCTTCATTTGCGGGACTCAGACCGTCCACAAGCAACTCGAGGCCGAACTGAGCGACTTTCTGGGGACAGAAGACACCATCTTGTACTCATCGTGCTTCGACGCCAACGGTGGCCTTTTCGAGACTCTGCTCGGGCCGGAAGACGCCATCATCTCCGACTCGCTCAATCATGCATCCATCATTGACGGCGTGAGGCTCTGCAAAGCACAGCGATACCGTTACGCCAACAACGACATGGCGGACCTCGAGGCCAAACTGGAGGAGTCCTCCGGCGCACGCCACACCATCATCGCTACTGACGGCGTCTTCTCGATGGACGGCATCATTGCCGACCTGGCTTCGATCTGCGATCTAGCCGACAAGTACGGCGCCTTGGTCATGGTCGACGACTCACACGCCGTCGGGTTCGTTGGAGAGGCCGGCGGAGGAACGCCCGAGCATTGCGGGGTCCTCGGCCGTGTCGACATCATCACAGGTACGTTGGGCAAAGCACTCGGTGGAGCTTCGGGGGGCTACACGGCGGCCAGGAAGGAGATCGTGGCGTGGCTCCGGCAACGATCAAGGCCCTACCTATTCTCCAACTCGTTGGCACCGATGATTACTGCCACCTCTATCACTGTATTGGATCTATTGCGCAGCTCAGATGAACTCCGCAGCAATCTCCGTGCCAATTCACAACGGTTCCGCACAGGAATGGCTGCAGCTGGGTTTACGCTGACGGGCGCCGACCATCCGATCATCCCCGTTATGCTTGGCGACGCC
Organism: bacterium; assembly: GCA_024228555.1. Taxonomy (GTDB): domain Bacteria; phylum Actinomycetota; class Acidimicrobiia; order Spongiisociales; family UBA5794; genus JAAETI01. Next base: position 28,421 of record JAAETI010000888.1, read on the forward strand.
AAGGTCGCATCCGACATGGCCGACCGATTGCTTGCGGAGGGGATCTACGTGATCGGATTCTCGTTCCCTGTCGTGCCCCGCGACGCGGCCAGAATCCGGACCCAAATGTCGGCAGCCCACACCGACGCACATGTCGACCAGGCCATCGCGGCATTCACTCGCGTCGGTCGTGAACTGGGAGTCATCTAGCGATGAAAGCCCTCGTCAAGACCAAGGCAGAGCCGGGCATTTGGATGGAAGACATCGCGGTGCCCGAGATCGGTCACAACGACGTCCTCATCAAGGTTGCCAAGACGGCAGTCTGCGGCACCGACCTTCACATCGTCAACTGGGATGCGTGGGCACAAGCAACCATCCCGGTCGGAATGCAGGTCGGCCATGAGTTTGTCGGCGTTGTCGAAGCCGTCGGCTCCGAAGTCCGTGGCCTCGATGTTGGCCAGCGAGTCTCCGGCGAAGGACACGTGACCTGCGGGCACTGCCGGAACTGTCGAGCAGGGCGAAGGCGCTTCTGTCGCAACACGGTCGGCGTAGGAGTCAATCGCCCCGGTGCGTTTGCCGAGTACCTTGCCATTCCCGCCGTCAATGCTTTCCCCATCCCCGGTGAAATCCCGGATCGGATTGCAACAATCCTCGACCCTCTCGGTAACGCAACTCACACCGCTCTCTCGTACAACCTGGTCGGCGAGGACGTCTTGATCACAGGGGCTGGCCCCATCGGGATGATGGCCGTCGCCATCGCCAGACATGCGGGAGCGCGGTTTGTCGTCATTACGGATGTGAACGACTACCGCCTCGACATCGCTAGGTCCATGGGTGCCGATAAGGCAATCAACGTGAAGGAAACCGCCATCCCCGTGGCGATGACCGACCTCGGCATGACCGAAGGTTTCGACATTGGTATGGAGATGTCGGGCATCCACAGTGCTCTCCACGAGATGCTCGAGGCAATGAACCACGGCGCCTCTGTTGCTCTTCTCGGCATTCCCCCCGAGGAAGCACCTATGGACTGGAACACCATCATCTTCAAGGGTCTGACCTTGAGGGGCATTTACGGGCGACGGATGTTCGAGACCTGGTACCTCATGACTGCGATGCTGCACACTGGACTCGACGTCTCCCCCGTAATTACCCATGAGTTTGCGGCCGACGAATTCGACAAAGCGTTTGCGACGATGCGGGCCGGAGAATGCGGAAAAGTCATCCTCGACTGGGCCCAATAACGCCCGATCGCGGAGCGCGTCGCAAAGCACCGCACCGCTCCCTACACTGCCCGCCATGAAGATCGTGCCAACCAGACGAGCCGACTACGGTGTCCGCGCCCTGATAAATCTCGCCCAGAACCATCCCGCAGGACAAGCCGCTCCCGCGATTTCAAAGGATATGGACATTCCGGTCGGGTTCCTTCGCCAGGTCCTTCAGGAGTTGGGCCGTGCCGGACTTGTCAGTTCTCAGCCGGGTCGGACTGGGGGCTATTCGCTCGCCAAGGAGCCAGAAACGATCACCCTGTACGACATCATTGATGCCCTGGAAGGGCCAGGAGACGAGCCCGCTTGCGCCCTCGATGGGGGCCCTTGTCACTGGGACCGCGCCTGCGCCATCCACTGGGTGTGGCTAGCGGCCCGAGAGTCGTTCACCAACCAGCTAAAGAGCGCAACTCTGGCCCGGATCGCCGCTGATGACCAGTCGCTGCGCGCTGGGAACCTGCCCGCCCCGCTGGTTGAGGAGCACCGCTAGACGGCTATGCAGTCAAGGTCGGGGCAGCAGCGTCGAACACGGCTTGTGCATACTCCAGCAACTTCTGTGCTGGGTTCGGTGTAGCCAGTAGCTCGTCGTAGTAGAGGATGGAACCCTCCCAGCCTTGGGTATTCCACTGTGCCGGCGCCGGCAGGCCTCTCTTGGTCAAGGCTGCGGCGTCAAACGGCCACGGATTCGAGTAGAAGTATGGACGCCCCGCTGGATAGAAACCAAGGTTCAGTTGGGCAGGCATCTCTGTGGACTCCCCACCCTCGTCATGAGCGGCCATCTTGGTGCCGTACCATTCGAAAGCGAGATCAAAGCCGTGCGGCCAGATCTGGAGCGGCCCCACAGGCCCCTGCAGCGACCTACGATGAATCTCGAGGTTGTGGTTCACAGCCACCATCGCAGCCAGGAAGGTTTCGGCATCACTCGCCTCATAGGCGCGAGCATCGTCACTTTCGAACTTCTCAGTGACGTACTCCCCGGTAAGTCCCAGTTCGCCAACCATGGCGATGAGACGGCTCCCGAACTCGGTTCCGGTTGGGCCGTCTGCCATCGAAAGCGTGCGACGCTTGCCGGTGCTCGTCTCCAATACTGCCTCATGGCTCCCAAAATCCATGCGAAGATCGAGCGTCCCGCCATCGAGTAGCGGCAGCGGGTCGGTCACGAAACCGGTAGGGCTGACCTTCAGACTGATATGCCACCACCGGTCGTGCGGTTTGGCATGGGCCCGCGCAATGACGCCGAGGGCGTTTGCATAGTTGTGAAGCGTTGCACGCGTCGGCTCCCAGTCTTCTGGCATGGGTTGCAGCGGTACCGAGCTCATATCCTCATCCTTGGTGGCTTCCTTGTGTTCAAGAGGTCATCGCGCTGAATAATTCCATAGAGTGGCTGAGCGGTGGCGAACGCTATAACTTGGGTACATCAGGAGGAAGGACTCATGAGCGAACTCCAATTGAGCGACCCCCAGATCCACCCAAGTGCCTTCGTGGCCGACACGGCAAGGCTCTACGGTCGGATCACCGTCGCCCGTCTCGCCGTTGTCATGTTTGGAACAGTGATCCGTGCAGAACTCGACGATGTCATGATCGGTGAGCAGTCCAATATCCAGGACAACTGCGTCATCCACGTTGACAAGGGTTTCCCAACGCTGATCGGTTCCCGAGTCACGGTTGGTCATGCGGCAGTGGTCCACGGGGCAACTGTGGGCGACAACTGTCTTGTCGGGATAGGGTCACGGGCTCTCAATGGGTCAACGATGGGCGAAGGTTCGTGGCTGGCAGCTGGATCGATCCTGACCGAAGGCAAGGGCATCCCTCCCTGGACCCTGGCCATGGGCATTCCGGCAAAACCAGTTCGAGAGCTAACCGAAGCGGAGATTGCAGGGCAAAGCGAAGGGGTGGAGCACTATCTGGCGTTCGGCACCCTCTATGCCCGACTCGAAGAGTGAGTTAGACGGCTGGACGCCGGTCGAACCACGGCATTGCTCGCTCCAACTGACCCGCCACAGACAACATCAACGCATCGTCGGCGAAACGGCCCATGAAATGTGTCCCGATCGGCAACCCGGCCGCCGACCAGTAGGTGGGAACGGACATGGCAGGCAGCCCGCTGAAGTTGGCCACCGGTGTAAACGCTACGTACTGCATCAATTGCTCAACGATCTCGTCCCAGGGTGCGTTCTGATCGATCCCTCCAAGCTCGACCGGAGCAGTGCCCAACACCGGTGTCAGCAGCATGTCGTAGTCCTCGAGGAACTCACCAACGATGTGGGCCACCCGCTGCAGCTCGGTTTTGGCAGCTTCCAACTCGGCAGGCGTTCGGTGTCTTGATCGGTCGGCGAGTCCCCACGTGAAGGGCTCAAATGCATCCCGGCCCGACTTCCGTTTGTCGAGGTATGCAATGACTTTCATGGCCCTCCAGTCACCAAGGACTCGACGAAGCATTGCCCCCGCCCGTTGCTTCCCTGCCTCATCGAGGATGATCGTGAAGATCGACTCGGCCAGTGACTGCCACACAGCCATAAACGCTTCAGCCATCGATTGCCCGTCGATCACCGGCTTGTCGGCAACAAGCGTGTGACCCAGCTTGCCAAGCTGCTCCGCCGTCGTGGTGACCGCGGTCGCACACGCAGCATCGGTCGAACCGCCACGGAAATCCTCGGCGGCGAACGCAATTCGAAGCGGTCGGGGGTCCGTCTTGGGAGCATCAGCAAAGGGCTGCCCTGGCTGCGGTACATGGTACGCCGCACCCGGCACCGCTCCATGGGTGGCGTCGAGCAGGACGCATGTGTCCCGCACCGACCGGCTCACCGCCAGATCCAGCGACAAATAGTCGGCCGCAGAGCCGGGGAATCGTGGCATCAGACCACGTGACGGCTTGAAACCGAACACTCCACAAGCCGAGGCGGGTATCCGGATCGAGCCACCACCATCGCTGGCGTGAGCCATCGGTACGATGCCGGCGGCAACCGCGGCGGCGGCGCCACCGCTCGAACCTCCCGAGGAGCGGGTGCGGTCCCAGGGGTTCTTGGTGGCACCGTGCAGCTCCGGCTCGGTCGTCGGTACCAGCCCGAACTCCGGTGAGTTGGTTCGCCCAATCGAGATCAGACCCGCACGCTGGGTGCGGAGCTGATACTCGTCGGTGTAGTCGGGACGGAACTCCCGAAAGAAGACCGACCCGAAGCTGGCGACTTGCCCCTCGACCATGGCTAGGTCCTTGGTCAGGAAAGGCACGCCGCAAAACGGACCTTTCGGCGCACCGGAGCGGGCCACGCCACGCGCCTCCTCGTAGTTCTTTACTATGACCGCATTCAGCGCCGGATTGCGTTGCTCGACCCGCTCGATCGCGGCTTCGATCAACTCCGCGGTCGTTGTCTCGCCGTTGGCAACAAGCTCGGCAAGGCCGACGGCGTCAAACTGCTCGTATTCCGAAAAGCTCGGTTCACCCACGTCGTCGAACCTAGACGTTCGGCCCAGCTGCGACCAAGTTGTCACCGGCCATCTCGCGGAACTCTTCGAAGTTCTCAACAAACAATCTTGCGAGATCCGCAGCCTTGGTGTCGTAGGAGTCTGGATCACTCCAGGTTCCCCGTGGCGTGAGCAACTCCGTTGGAACGCCGGGACATTCGACCGGAACCTCGAATCCGAACACCGGGTCCTCAACAAAGTCGATGCCATCAAACGCATCGGTGATGGCGGCCTTGATGACGCCACGCGAGTGGGCGATCTTGAAGCGCTCCCCAACGCCATATGGGCCACCAGTCCAACCGGTGTTGACCAGCCAGACCTTGACGTCATGCTCTTCGATCTTCTTGCCCAGAAGATCGGCATAGACGGTCGGATGCAGCGGCATGAAAGGCGCACCAAAACAGGCAGAGAAAGTTGCTTGTGGCTCCTTGACCCCACGCTCGGTGCCGGCCACCTTGGCCGTATAGCCCGAGATGAAGTGGTACTTCGCCTGCTCCGGCGTCAGCCGCGCAATCGGAGGCAGCACACCGAACGCATCAGCGGTCAGCATAAATATGTGCTTGGGATGCCCCGCCATCGACCCTTCTGCAATGTTGTCGATATGGGTGATTGGATAGGCCCCGCGAGTATTTTCGGTGTTGGCTTCTGTCAGGTCGAGCCGCCGCGACTCCGGGTCGATCGTTACGTTCTCGAGAACCGTCCCGAATCGTCGGGTGGTTTGGTAGATCTCCGGTTCGGCTTCGTCGGACAGGCGGATCATCTTGGCGTAGCAACCACCCTCGTAGTTGAAGACGCCCTGATCGCTCCAGCCGAGTTCGTCGTCACCGATAAGAGCCCTGTCCGCCTCGGTCGACAACGTTGTCTTGCCGGTGCCGGACAAGCCGAAGAAGACGGCGGAGTCTCCGTCGACACCTACGTTCGCCGACGAGTGCAAGCTCAAGACGCCCTGGATCGGCATGAGGTAGTTCATTACGGTGAAGATCGACTTCTTGATCTCCCCTGCGTAGCTGGTTCCACCGATGACGACCATCTTGCGATCAAGATTCAGCAGCACAAATGCCTCACTGGCCGTGTGTTCCTGCTCCGGATCAGCTTGGAAGTCGGGGCAGTGCACCACGGTGTAGTCGGGCTCGAACCCGGCAATCACCTCGGGGTCGAACTCTCGAATGAACATGTTGCGCGCAAAAAGGCTGTGCCAGGCATGCTCGCTGATCACACGCACCTTGATGCGATAGTTGGGATCAGCCCCTGCATACCCATCTTGGACAAAGATGTCCTTGTTCTGGAGGTATGAACGAAGCCCATACAGCACCTTGTCGAAGTCGGCGGGATCGAACGGCTTGTTGATCTTTCCCCACCAGATCTGATCCTCGGTGAACGGCTCCCGCACCACGAACTTGTCATTGGCGGAGCGACCGGTGTACTTGCCAGTGCTGACAACCAGCGGGCCGAGATGGCCCATCATCGCTTCGCCGCGTCGTATTGCCTCTTCGTAGAGTTCGGGGGTGGAGAGGTTGTGATGGACCTCGCCGACGTTCTTTAGATCAAGGCTGTTCAGTTGCAGCACGAGGACTCCTTCTTGGCGACATAGCTCCGAACCTAGCTGCTGTGTGGAGCCACACCAGACGGTGAATGCACTGATGTGCATAGGTGGCTGGACTCACCCATGATCCGCACGTCGATTGACTCTCGCAATGACCTACGGCCGCCAAAGTTCCCGATGACAGCCCTAGTCTGAGTCAATGCCAATCGAAGACATGCACCGCCCGCCGCAGTGGTATCGCGACGCTGTCATCTATGAAGTCCACGTTCGTGCCTTCGCCGATTCCAACGGAGACGGTATCGGTGACTTCCCCGGCTTGACCAGCAAGCTTGACTACCTGCAGCAACTGGGCGTCAATGCAATCTGGCTACTCCCGTTCTATCCGTCTCCCTTGCGTGACGATGGATACGACATTGCCGATTACTACGATGTGCACCCGAGCTATGGCACGCTGGACGACTTCAAAGACTTTCTCGATGAAGCCCATTCCAGGGGCATGTACGTCATCACTGAGCTTGTGATCAACCACACCTCCGACCAGCACCCCTGGTTCCAGCGAGCCCGCCGCGCCGAGCCGGGCACCCCTGAGCGCGACTTCTATGTTTGGAGCGATACCAAAGAACGATACGAAGACGTTCGCATCATCTTCCAAGACACCGAAACGTCGAACTGGGCATGGGATCCGGTCGCCGATGCCTACTTCTGGCATCGATTTTTCTCCCATCAGCCCGATCTGAACTGGGAGAACCCGCTTGTCGCCGAAACGGTCGAGGAAGCCTTGGACTTCTGGCTTGACCTTGGCGTTGACGGTCTTCGACTCGATGCCATCCCGTACCTGCATGAGCAGGAGGGAACCAACGGCGAGAACCTACCGGAAACACACGCTGAGCTGCGACGACTGCGCGCTCATGTTGATGAGAAGTACGGCGATCGGATGCTCCTCGCCGAAGCCAACCAGTGGCCGGAAGACGCGGTCGCCTACTTCGGCGACGGTGACGAGTGTCATATGTCGTTCCACTTTCCGCTGATGCCTCGTCTGTACCTCGCCTTGGAACGAGAGACCCGCCTCCCCATCATCGACATCCTCGAGCAAACACCCGAGATTCCCGAGTCTGCGCAGTGGGCGATCTTCTTGCGCAACCACGACGAGCTCACCCTCGAGATGGTTTCCGAGGAGGAGCGAGACCTCATGTGGCGGACGTACTCGCCCGATCGGCGCGCTCGCCTCAATCTGGGTATTCGACGCCGTCTCGCCCCGCTGATGGAGAACGATCGGAGACGAATCGAGCTCTTGATGAGCCTGTTGCTGTCGCTGCCGGGAACACCTGTCATGTACTACGGCGATGAGATCGGGATGGGAGACAACATCTTCTTGGCGGATCGTGACGGTGTCCGCACCCCAATGCAGTGGAGCAACGACCGCAACGCAGGTTTCTCCCCCGCCAACCCCCAGTCCATGTTCCTACCGGTCGTCGTCGACCCTCAGTTCCACTACGAAACAGTGAACGTCGAGGCGCAGCACGCAAACCCCAACTCGCTGCTGTGGTGGCTACGGAGAATGATCCGTAGGCGCCGCCGCCATCCCGTCTTTGGCCGCGGCTCGATCCGCTTCCTCGAACCTGACAACGCCCAGGTGCTCACCTACATCCGCGAGGGCGAAGACGAAACCATCCTGGTGGTCGCCAACCTCAGCCGTCACTCTCAGTTCGTCGAACTCGGTCTTGGCGACTACTCCGGCCAACATCTGGTGGAGCTTCTTGGCCACACCGAGTTCCCTGCCATTGGTGACTTGCCGTATCTGCTGACCCTCAGCCCGTATGGCTTCTATTGGTTTGCAATCGAATCGCCCGACGCTGATAAGCGGGTCACCAAGACGCTCGAGGTCGATGGCCCGGTTGATGAACTCTTCAGTAGTGATCACCCATTGGGCGATCGGCTCGCTCGCTATGCGGAGAAGCAGGTTTGGTACCAAGACAGAGGCCGGCGCCAGCTCGGTGCATCCGTCTTTGATGCAATTCCCGCAACCGGAGACGACGGTGAGGTCACCGGCTGGCTGGCCCTTGTCGACATCGAGTATGTGAACGGTCACCCGCAGCGGTATCTGATGCCGATCCGCCTCGACTTCGACGATGAGCCCAACCCGCTATCGATAATCGCCCCGGTTACCCAAGATGGCACCACCGGCTGGGTGGTTGATGCTCTCTTCGATGATGATTTCTGCAGCGCGCTGCGGGCTGCCATCGGCGAAGGGCGTGAGATGCTCGGTCGCACCGGTGCGGTGTGGAGCACGTCTGCAGCCACAGAGTTCGAGGCAACCGAATCGGCATCCGCCCCTGTCCTCCAACAGACCGCACAGGGCGAGTCCTTTGTTCAATTCGGCCCTGATCTGACACTCAAGCTTTTTCGCAATATCGAACCGGGGATTCACCCGGATCTCGAGTTGCGACGCTACCTGACCGAGAGAACCAGCTTCGAGAAGCTGGCTCCCGTCTACGGAGCCATCGAGTATCACTCGGGCGACCCATTCAGCCTCGGCTTGATGCAACAGAACCTCGATCCCGAGCTGACGGCATGGACCGTCTTCAGGGACCTATGCACCAGCTACCTGGACGATGTTGCAGGAACTGTGCCGGCGCCCGTCGACACCAACGCCACCTGGACCCAGAGGCAGGATCTCCCTGGTGCAGGGTCCTCAGCCCTGCAATCGGCTGCCGCCCATGCAATCGCGCTGGGTGCGACTACCGCAGATCTCCACTTGGCTTTCTCGACCTACACCGAGGAGCCCGATCTTCGACCGGACCCCGCCAACCTGCTCTACCAGCGGTCGCTGTATCAATCGATGCGTGCCGGTGTCAGACAGGAGCTCTCCGCGATCCGCCGGCTCTACGGCAACGCCCCGCCAAACCTTCAGCCCGAACTCGATGAACTCCTGGCTGGCGAATCGAAGATGCTGAAACTGATCAATCGGGTTCGGCAGATACCTCCGAGCGGACAGCGCACCCGTATCCACGGCAACTACCGGCTCGATGAACTGCGAATGATCGAAGGCGCCTTCTTCGTTCTCGATCTCAGCGGCGACCACACCCGTCCGATGAGCGAGCGTCGGCTCAAAGCGTTACCGATACGCGACGTGGCCGAAATGCTCCGGTCCTTGGACTATGTGTCGCTTGATGCGGCCCGCAACCATGAGGCCGACCAATCCATCGAGCACGCTGCCGTGTGGTATAGCACTCTTGGTGGGCAGTTCGTGAGCTCATACTTGGCTGCGTCCAGTGGCTCCCCAGCCCTACCTGTCGAACCCGCCGAAATCGATGTTCTCCTCAACGCGTTTGAGTTGACCAAGGCCCTACGCGAAGTCCATTGGGAACTCCTGAATCGGATCGAGTGGCTCGACATCGCCCTGCATGGGGCGATTCGCAAGATACGTTGATCCTAGGTTTGCAGGTCGCTACGGACGATCGCCAGCGTCTCGAGAACCTCGGCCACATCTTGCTGCGATGGAATCCGACATGTTGCGAGGGTTGAACCCGGCCCTACCTTGATACCCAGGTCCTTGTCACTGAGGACGGCAAACGCATCCTCATCGGTTATGTCATCACCGACGAACACGACCCCGGTTGCCCCAGTGGCGTCCCGCATCGCGGTCAGAGCGGAACCCTTGTCGGCATCACCGAACACACACTCGACGACCTTCTTGCCCGCAATCATCCTGGCTCCGACCGCGCCTGCGATGGCTCGTGCCTCGGCCGCCGCCCGTTCGCCGCGTGCTGCGTTGCGGTAGTGGAACGCCGCCCCGATCGGTTTGACCTCCACCTCCGACCCCGGATACTGGCGGGACAGGGACAGCAGGTCCGCCTGAAGCCGCCTCACTGCTCCCGTCGATTCAGGAACAGCAACATCGCCCATTTCGGCGCCGTGAGTTCCGATCATGGCCACCCCGTCAGGGTTGCCGGTTAGCGAGCGCAGGGTTGCCAGTGATCGGCCAGAGATCGCCACAGCGTGGGTGTCGGGCATCTGTCCCAAGCTGACCAATGCACCGATGGCGTTCTTGTCAGGAAGTGCCGCGGCAGGGTCCGCGACGATTGGTGACAGGACACCGTCGTAGTCGCTGGCCACCAACAGCACCTGCGTCTCAGCAATCGTTGCCAGCCTGCCGGCCAGCAAGCTGTCGATCACAACGTCTCCAACATCGCCAAACAATCGCGGGCCCACTCAAACACAGTTTCGCGTCGTACAGTCCTCCGCAGCCGCTGCATTCTGGCCCTGGCTTCGGCCTCGGGCATCTCCGTTGCCTGTCGCATCACCTCGGTCACACCGTCAACGTCGTGCGGATTTACGATGAGAGCCGCCCGCAGTTGCTCGGCTGCGCCGGCAAATTCGCTGAGCACAAGCACTCCCGACCGATTGCGACGACATGCCACATATTCTTTGGCGACGAGGTTCATCCCATCCCGCAGCGGTGTCACCAACATCACGTCTGCGGCGACGTAGTAGGCGATGAGTTCTTCAAGTTCGAGGCTGCGGTACAGGTAGGAGACGGGCGACCATCCCGGTTCGCCGTAGTCGCCGTTGATCCGGCCCACCGACTGTTCGATGTCGGATCTCAATTCTTGATAGGCGGGAACGTTCTCTCTGGAGGGCACCGCAACTTGAACGAACGCATAGCGCCTGGGGAGCCCAACGTTCTGGTCCAAGAGCCCCGCAAACGACTTGAGACGGAGATCGATGCCCTTCGTGTAGTCAAGCCGATCGACTCCAAGAAAGATGTGCGTCGCATCACCCAACTCATGGCGCAGCTCGCGGGCACGGCGCTGTACGCCTTCGGACCTCGCCAATGTCTCGAAATGCGCCGTGTCGATGGCAATGGGAGCTCGCTGCAACTTGATCGACCGCCCCTGCCACTTCAGCTCCCGCCTTCCAACGGATTCTGCCCCGCCAAACCGACGTGCCGCCCGTGCGAAGTTCGCCACGCTGGCCCGGGTCTGGAAGGCCAGGACATCGGCACCGAGCAGGCCCTCGATCAACTGTCTACGCCACGGGAGACGAGCAAAGAGCTCAATCGGGGGAAAAGGTATGTGCAGATAGAAGCCGATGGTGATGTCATCGCGGATCGCCCGCAGCATGCCAGGGACCAGCTGCAGCTGATAGTCCTGGACCCAGGCAATGTCATCGGGCTCGACCGACTCTGCCGCTATCTGTGCGTAGCGTTGGTTGACCGTTCGGTACGGGCGCCAGTGGTGACGATGGAACTCCGGAGAAATCACCGCATCGTGATAGAGCGGCCACAGCGTGCCGTTGCAGAACCCGTAGTAGAAGTCATCGACCTCATCATTGGACAGCGGGACAGGTCGCTGTTCGATCCCGTCATGCTCGAAAGGTCCGGGGGCATCTCCTGAATTGCCTGCCCACCCCACCCAGGAACCATTCACCTTCTGCAACACCGGTTCGAGCGCACGTACCAGCCCCCCAGGACTGGTCACCCAGCGTTCCCCGTCCCAAGAAACGGGCAGACGGTTTGCCACCACAACGATACGACTTTTCACAGATCCTCCCCCACCACCATAACGGCGTGGTGCCGACCCGTTTGCATGTCCACGCGATTACGCTACCGGTTCTGCGAAGGAGCAACGCGATGACGAAATCGGATGCAGCTGGAATGCCGGATGGTCGCGATGGCATCAACAGAATGGGGTGGATGCCCCTCCCCTATTCGTGTGTTGGTTTGGTACGCAAGACTGGTGTCGGCAATAGCAATACGGTGTGGTCATGGTTGGTCCTGATGCCGTGGTCTTCCGATACGAAGCCGTGGATCGACGGCTCCGAAGTGGTCGCCGCATCGACCCTCTCAGAACAGCAGGAACGAGAGCAGATAGTCGTCAAGATGCGGGAGGTACTCGACGAACGGTATGGCGAAGCCGTTGGCAACAAGGCGGTTGACGACCTGATCCGGCGTCTTCGGGAAGAGGACTGACGAGCAACTCATGGACACCTGGGCCCTCGATGAGACCGTCACTCATCTGAACCACGGTTCCTTTGGGGCCAGCCCCCGCTCCGTTCTCGAAGTGCAGGATCGCTGGCGCACCGAGATGGAAGCCAACCCTGTTCTCTTCTTCACCAAGACGCTCCAGCCCGCGCTCGACGAGACCCGTGCTGTCCTGGCCGACTTCGTCGGGGCCGACCCGGCTGGTCTCGTCCTTGTCCCCAACGCGACCTCAGGGGTCAATTCAGTGCTCCGTTCGCTGGAACCGTCGCTCGGGCCAGGCGATGAGATCCTCGTGACCGATCACGCCTACAACGCCTGCCGCAACGTTGCGGAAGTCACAGCGCATAGAACTGGTGCCAGCTTGGTCGAGGTCCCCGTGCCGTTTCCGATTGAATCTGCGCAGGAGTTCACCAGCGCCGTCTTGGACCGGGTATCCGCGTCCACCCGCGTGGTGATGCTCGACGCCGTCACCTCCCCAACGGCGCTGATCTTGCCGCTGGATGAAATCATTGCGATGCTCGAACCTGATATCTCTGTCATTGTCGATGCCGCCCACGCCCCCGGCATGGTCCCGCTCAACCTCACCGCACTCGGCGCTTCGTTCGTGGTGGGCAACTGCCACAAATGGATGTGCGCTCCGAAGAGTGCAGGGTTCTTGTGGGTGCGGAGCGACCGACTCCACGAGATGGTCCCCGCCACAGTGAGCCACGGCTGGAACGTCGAACCAAGGGTTGGCGCATCCCGCTTCCACAGCCTGTTCGATTGGACCGGCACAGACGATCCAACAGCAAAGCTATCTATTCCGGCTGCGATCGCAACGATGGCGACCCTGCACCGTCACGGTTGGGACGGCGTGACGGATGCCAACCATCAGCTGGCGCTGGAGGGCCGAAGGACTATCAGCGAGCGACTCGGTTTGGATATCGCTGCCCCTGATTCGATGATCGGTTCGATGGCGACCATCCCGCTTCCGGGACCGCGTAACGCCGCCCATGGTGATCTCGAACCACTGACCGAACAGCTCCGAATGGGATGGAATATCGAGGTTCCCGTGTTCTCGTGGCGCGACTGGCCGGATCGATTGTTGCGGTTGTCAGCGCAGCTGTACAACAGGACGTCGGACTACGAAAGGCTCGCTGAAGCCCTCTCATCAGAAATGACCTGACTACCCAAAGAATTCAATCGCATGTCATCCTCCATCAAAGTTGACCCAAATATGGTCGCTGACGGACGGTTATTGACCCGAAACAGCCTATATTTGCTGGATCCTGTCAGGAAACGACACCCAATGGCACCGCTACCCCGGCAAATCTCACAACTACACAGCGTCACCGACCACGCTAAGGTTTCAGCATGGCTGGAGTAAGGGGATTGTCTTGGGTGGAAAAGGGACAGGCGTGGGATCTATCGCGATTCAAGCCGTCTTGCCTATCCATGATCGTTCCACAGCCTTTCCGACCATTCGGTCTCGTAACACCTGAGGAGGATGCATTGAAACGCGTGCGCTCGCGACTAGGCCTTTTACTTGTACTTGGAATGCTGACGGCAATACTGCCTGTGGGCTCCGTCACCGCAGCATCGGCTGAGGCAACTGACCTTTTATTGACTCAGTATGTTGAGGGCGGTGGCTTCAACAAGGCTATCGAGGTTGCCAACCTGACAACAGGCGATATCGTCCTCGACGGCTACACCCTCGAGTTGTACTCAAACGAAAGCACAACCGTCTCCAGCAGCGAGGCCCTCA
>JAAETI010000889.1 GCA_024228555.1 bacterium
AGCCACAATGATCGGGAGCGGTAGTCCTCAGTCATGAGTCGAACCCGATACCGAAACGGTCAAGCAACCCCAACCAGAGACCACGCTTGCCCGCTTTCTCGTCGGCCTGCTGGATGGCTCGACGGGTGAGTTGTACGCCCGCCCATCGCAAGGGCTCCGGCGGAAAGGGGAACGGCTTCTTGCGGACCATCTCCAATTCTGTTCGTTCGGTAGGGTCGCCGAAGGCGAGATCGAGGGCAACCCGTGCGCCGAATCGACTGGCGCCAACACCGAGGCCGGTATATCCGGCGACCCATGCCAATCGCCCATCGTGAGCGGTGCCCCAGGTCGCAGTGAACCGGGTGGTGGTGCCGATCGGACCGCCCCAGCGGTGAGAGAAACGCAAACCATCGAGCTGGGGGAATGTCTGAAAGAAGTGTTCAGCCAATGTGCCGTGAGTCTCGTCGCTCTGGTCGTGTCGTGCCATCAGGCCGTTGTTGAAGTGGTAGGTGGCGTCGTAGCCGCCCCAGAGAATGCGATCGTCAGCGGTGAGCCGGTAGTAGTGGAACTGATTCGAGACATCCCCGATACCTTCCCGCTCGGTCCACCCGACCGAAGCCATCTGCTCAGCTGACAGAGGCTCAGTCATCAAGACATGGTCATAGACGGGGATCACATAGCGGCGGGGGCGGCGTATCGGCCCCGGGTAGGCATTGGTGGCCATGATGACCCGGTCGGTTTGGATCGAGCCGTGGGCCGTCGCCACCTCCAGCCCTCCCCCACTACTGTTCTGGGACACCCCGGTCACAGGCGAATGCTCGTACACGATTGCACCCAGTGACTCGGCTGCGGAACGCAAGCCCCAACAGAGGCGCGCCGGATCCACCAAGGCAAGATCGTTGTGCCGGATGATTCCTCCGAGGTAGGTGGGCGAGTGCACACGAGCCTGCATTCCCTCAGCATCGAGCAGCTCAACATGATCACCGACGGAGGTGTGGGTATCGAA
>JAAETI010000890.1 GCA_024228555.1 bacterium
GACGACCCCTTCACGCCACCAGCGGATTACACCGAGCCCGACCCGGCTGCGACAGATGAGCCGGAGTTTGACTTGCTCGATGCGCCGACTGAGGCCGTCCCCGTGCCGATCATCACCGAAACTGCCGCGGCGGCGCGGGCCGGTCGGGCTGCAGCCGTCCTCGAAGAACCGGCGCCGATGCCTGTTGTCGAGCCGGCGCCTGATGCTGATCCCGGCTTGCTCCGCTATCTCGAGCCGCTGCGACTGGTGTTCGATCCCAATAGCCGATATCTGTACTGGATCCGGGCTGGGTTGACGGTTGTTGTCATGTTGATTTTTGCGGTGGTTTTGCTCAATCAATTTGGGAAGCTTCTTGACGCCATCGGAGAGCTTCTCGACACCATCGAGCCGTCCGCCACGGACCCAGACGATCTCAGCGCCCTGGGGTTCTTCTTCAGCTAGCCGAAAGCCCTGATGAGAAGACCAACGGCGGCGACCGTTGAGATGGTCAGAATCGCCGGTCGCAACGTCGTTCCGTCAATGCGATCTCGCAACCTTGAGCTGATGATGTAGCCCAGCAGCATTGCGGGCAACAGCAGTAGTGAGATTGTCACGTCGTCGCTGCTGATTCGTCCGGTCACCAACCTGAGGACAACCGTGACCGCCAGACCGACGGAGAAGAACAACGCGAGACTGGACCGTACCGCCGGCCCCTTGCCGTCCTTGAGTAGCAGTGCCGCCGGCGGGCCACCCATCGAAGCGACCATACCCATGATTCCTGCAATCACTCCCGTGCTGAAGTCGGTAACGGGGCTTCTGGGCACGGTCAGCCCAGCACCAAGGATGCCGACGGCGACGAGTACCGAGACCGCAATTCCGATGTCGAGGCTCCGCTGCGTCGCAAGCGCCAGCAGGACGAGACCCATCGCCGCTCCGGGGATTCTGCCCGACAGCAACCAACCCACCGTTCTAGCTTCAATGTGGGTGCGCTCCCGCCAAGTCATAGACAAGGCAAGAGGTACTGCAAGCAGGAGTTGCGGAACTGGGGCAAGGATTGGGTTCACCAGGGACAGGATCGGAACAGACAACACTGCAAACCCAACGCCAATCGTGCCCTGAACCACCGCCCCCAACATCGTTGCGACGAGAGCAATCGCAAGTTCGGCTAGTGAGATCGGCATCGAGTACCCCAGAGGTGGCATGGCGAGTATGGCACTGATACGACTCCGAGCCGAGCAGGACAGGGAAAGGACCTTGCGAATCCGCAAACACAGTGATTACGATGCCGCTCGCCAGCCGACCACCATTCTGATTGCAGGAACGTGCGCCGAATCCAAGTCTAGAAACGCCACAACGCTGGCTCACCCGGGCCGCGTCTCATCGGTCTCCTTGTGCTCCTCGTTCTTGTTCTTGCGGCCTGCTCTGGATCAGGGCCGCAGACAGCACTCGACCCTCAAGGTCCGATCGGACGGACCATAGACGATCTTTGGGAACTGGTCTTCGTTATTGCGACGGTGGTCTTTGTCATCGTGCAAACAGCCATCATCTACGTCATCATCCGTTTCCGGGCTCGCAAGGGTGATGACACCGAGCCGGTGCAGAGTCACGGCAACACCAAACTCGAAATCCTTTGGACAATCATTCCTGTCGTGATCCTTGCCAGTATCGGGTATCCGATTGTCAAAGGGATTTTCGACATCCGCGCCATCGCCGATGGCCCCGATGTGCTTCAGGTGCAGGTGACCGGCCATCAATGGTGGTGGGAGTTCGAGTACATCGACCTCACCGATGAGACCGGGCGCACCCTGGTTACGGCCAATGAACTGGTCATCCCCGAGGATGTCGAGGTGAATCTCACCATGACCTCAGCCGACGTCATCCATAGCTTCTGGGTGCCGATCCTTGCGGGCAAACGCGACGTTGTTCCCAACCGGGTTAGCAACATGACCCTGATTGCGGACAGCGCAACCCCACCCGACGCCCCCCATCCCGGCCAATGCGCCGAGTATTGCGGGCTCGCCCATGCCGACATTAGGCTGAAGGTCCATGTGCGCACTCAAGCGGATTTTGACGCTTGGGTTGACGGCCAACTGACCCCGGCGGCCATTCCCACCACAGAGACTGAAGCCAGCGGATACGAGACGTTCAACATCACCTGCGCCGCGTGTCACAACGCAACCGTTGCCGAAGACGGCGGTACAACTGATCTTGGCCCGGTGCGCGCCATCGAGGTAGACGGGGTTACTTTCATATCGTCGCTCGCACCAAATCTCACAAATTTCGGGGAGCGCACAACGTTTGGAGCCGGCACGTTCGACAACACTGCCGAGCATCTTGCCGAATGGCTCGCAGATCCATCCTCGATAAAGCCCATGCGGCCCGAGCTCAATGACATCCCCGAAGGCCGAATCCTTGGTATGCCGAACTTCAACCTGTCATCTGACGAGATCAGCAACCTGATCGCACTCTTGGAAGGGTGGGACTGACATGGTCGTCGACACCGAAAAGGATCTAGCCTCGGGCAACCCGACAGGGCTCTGGAGCTGGATAACCACAGTTGATCACAAGCGGATCGGCCTCCTGTACGGGGCCTCCGCATTGATCTTCTTCTTTGTGGCTGGTCTGGAAGCGCTGCTGTTGCGACTGCAGCTGACGACTCCCAATGGAACGATTCTCAGCGCCGACGCCTACAACCAGCTCTTCACAATGCACGGTCTGACGATGCTTCTTGTGGTAGTCATGCCCGTAGCGGCGGCTTTCATGAACTACTTCATCCCGCTTCACATTGGAGCGAGGGATGTCGCTTTCCCGAGGGCGAACGCATTCAGCTACTGGTTGTTCCTGTTCAGCGTTGTGATGTTGCTGTCATCGTTCTTGCTCGGTGGGGCGCCCGACGGTGGCTGGTTCGGTTACGCACCTCTGTCCACCCAACTCGAAGAGTTCGTCCGTATGGACTACTACGCAATCGGGGCCCAGCTGCTGGGTATTGCGTCCATCACGGCGTCCGCCAACTTCATCGCAACCGTCTTCACGATGCGGGCACCCGGGATGACTCTGATGCGGATGCCGGTCTTCACCTGGATGGCGGTCGTTGTCTCGTTCCTGCTGATCTTCTCGCTGCCGATCTTCGGTGTCGGTCTCTTCCAGATGTTCTTCGATCGCAACTTCGGTGGCCAGTTCTTTGGTGGTACCGGTGACCCGCTGCTCTGGCAGCATCTGTTCTGGCTGTTCGGCCATCCCGAGGTGTACGTGCTCGTGCTCCCGGCAATGGGGATCGTTTCGGAGATCTTTCCAACGTTCAGCCGCAAACCGCTGTTCGGCTACCCGTTCGTTGTCTTCTCAGGCATCGCAATCGGTTTCATGGGCTTTGGGGTGTGGGCCCACCACATGTACACCGCAGGCCTCGGGCCGGTTGCCGAAGCAGGTTTCGGTGTTGCCACGATGATGATTGCTGTTCCCACCGGGGTGAAGATCTTCAACTGGATCGGCACCATGTGGGGTGGCAAGGTCAAGTTCACGCTCCCGATGATGTTTGCCATCGGTTTCGTTTCGCTCTTTGTGATTGGCGGTCTCTCCGGCGTACTGCACTCGGTTGTGCCTTCCGACTACCAGCAGCACGACAGCTACTTCGTTGTTGCCCATTTCCACTATGTGCTCTTCGGTGGTGGTGTCTTTGGCTACGTCGCCGGCGCTTACTACTGGTATCCAAAGTGGACCGGTCGAATGCTCGACGAGAAGTTGGGCCAATGGCACTTCTGGTTGATGCTTCTTGGGTTCAACCTGACGTTTGCTCCAATGCACATCCTCGGATTGAACGGGATGGCGCGCCGCACCTATCGGTATCCAGAGGGTCTCGGGTGGGAGTTTTGGAACCAGGTGGCGACCGTTGGGTCGTTCATCATCGGTATCTCGTTCCTGTTCTTCGCCTGGAACCTGATCAAGAGCCGCAAAGACGGCAGGGTTGCCGGAAACGACCCCTGGGACGGCAGGACGCTCGAGTGGTCGATTTCATCTCCACCTCCGGTCCACAACTTCGACGAGATTCCAGTTGTCCAGCATGTTGATGACTTCTGGTACCGCAAGTACGCCACCGATGACGAAGGCCGTGCGGTTCGCATACCGGACGTGACCGGCGGAACGATTGCCGCAGAAACCGATACCGGGGGCGAGGACGCTCACGAAGAGGACATGCACATGCCGTCGCCTTCGTACTACCCAGTTGTCTCAGCCTTCGGGATCGTCTTCATGGGTTATGGCCTGGTGTACCTCCCCGGCGGGTGGGTGGCTGTCGGCATCGGGACACTGATAACTATGTGGGGTGTGTTCGGGTGGTCGCTCGAACCGGTAACAAGGGATGCAGATCATGACTAGCGAAGCGGCGCCGGTGGAGGCGCACGACACTCACGATGTGCGTCCGATCCGCAAGGCGGCGATGTGGGTGTTCCTCGGATCTGAGGCGATGTTCTTTGGTTCGATGATTGCCACGTTCTTGCTCTATCGGAACACCACGGCGGACGGCCCCGGTGCCGAGATCTTCAACATCCCGTTCACGTCAGCCAGCTCATTCGTACTGCTGATGAGTTCGCTCACCATGGTCTTGGCGCACAACGCCTTCGAGAAGCGGGACGCGAGGGCCACCCGCATCTGGCTGCTGGCGACTGCACTGCTCGGAATCACGTTCCTCGCCGGTCAGATCTTCGAGTTCACCGAATTCGTCCACGAAGGCCTCAAAGTCTCCACCAGCTCATTCGGATCAGCGTTCTACATGCTGACTGGCTTCCACGGCGCCCACGTCGCCATCGGGGTGACGATGCTGTTGGCCATGTTCTTCTTGTCGCTCGATGGCAGGCTCTACGAGGACAGGGGCCTCAACGTGGAACTGATCGGTCTCTACTGGCACTTCGTCGACATCGTCTGGATCATCATCTTCACCGTCGTCTATCTACTGCAGGTTTGACCATGGCTGAAACAACTCATCGCTCCCATCCGACCCCTGCCGCCTATTGGGGGATCGCTCTATTCCTTGCGGTCGTGACCGCTATTGAGATTGCCATCCCGAGCATCTCGGCGTTTGACCCCGTCAAGGTCCCTTTGCTGTTGGGACTGGCCATCATCAAGTTCGGTACCGTTGTGATGTTCTTCATGCACCTGCGGTATGACAAGAAGCTATACCGGACTCTGTTCTTGCTCGGTGTGATCGGTGTCGTGCCGCTCATGGTGATCATGCTTCTGTCGATGGACGCGTTGTAGTAGCCGTGGCTGGGGCCTTCCTTGCGGCCGCCGCATCGGTCCGGATCAGTGACGTAACTCCGTTTCACCTTCATCTTGATGTGGTTGGTGTACTGGGTGCGATGGTCATTCTCTATGAGTACGGTCTGCGTCGACTGGCACCGATTCACGCCCCTCGCGGCGAAGTAGCCGTTACCTCAGGCCAGCGGAAGGCGTTCTATGCGGGGATGCTGTCGCTGTACATCGTGTCGACCTGGCCGGTGCATGACATCGGCGAGAACAGCCTCTTCATGTTCCATATGGTCGAGCATCTCGTCTTTGGCCTCATCGCCCCACCCCTTCTCATCAAGGGCACCCCGTGGTGGTTGATCCGTCTTGCGGTAAAGCCGGTGCTGCCGGTGCTGAAGATTCTCACCAAGCCCATCGTGGCCCTAGCTCTGTTCAACGGGATGCTTGGCCTTATCCACGTCCCCGCCGTACTCAACCTGATGCTCGAGAATGAGTTCGCCCACTTCGCTCTTCATGGGATCCTGTTCTTGACCGGGATCCTCATGTGGTGGCCGGTGCTCGGACCGATCCCTGACATCCCGCAGCTGTCGCCGTTCTTGCGGATGGGCTACCTGTTTCTGCAATCGCTGGTGCCGACCATCCCGGCGACCTTCCTCACCTTTGGTGAGTCACCGCTGTACCCGATCTACGAGACCTTCCCGAGGCTGTGGGGGATTTCCGCGCTCGATGATCAGATCATGGCCGGTCTGATCATGAAGCTGGGAGCGGGCTTTCTGCTGTGGGGCTATATCGCTTGGGTCTGGTTCTCATGGTGGAATGATGAACAGCTCCATACCAACGACACGCCACGGGTGAGCTCAACCAAGAACTGATGGTTCCAACGAACCGGATCGGCTAGCTGGCGGCGCCGTTGTCGCCCTTGGACCCTCCGAGATAAGCGGCAGCTGCCGCACCAAGCAGGACAAGCGCGGCGGCACCACCGAAGATGGCGATGGCCGCAACCCCTTCAGCTGCCAGCAGCAGCTGGGCGAGTGCAATGGCGAGGGCCGCAATCACGACAATTGCCACCATCGGACCACTCACAGCCTGCATAGCCGCTTTCATCATGGCGCCGGTACTCGCAGGCGCTGCCTCGCCTTCGAGGCGGACGATGCTCTTCGCCGCCAAAGTCGCAACGATCCACGCAGTGAGCCCGCCGGCAACCAAGCCTGCCGTCAGAGCGCTGAAAGCGAGGGTGGCGATGGTGGTGGTCACCATGCCGGCTTCTGCATCGGCTGCCAGCCCGAGACCCGCCCGGAGCATGCCGTACCCGGCGGCCACTGCCGCGACAAGGCCAAAGGGCATCACGTGGGCCAACTCGAAGCGGGTCACACTTCCATCGCCGTCAGAGCTCGCTCCGTACGCAATTACCGAAGCAACCGCGCCGCCGAGTAGTGCTACTACGACAGTTGCCAGGTAGAGGGCACCGCTGGTGATGACGAGTTGAGCATCTCCGCTTTCGCTGAGCCCAATGGTTTCGACCGCAAAACGACCAATGAAGAGGGCGAGCAGAACAACGGCGATCAGCCCGCCGGCGAGGGCACCACTCAATACGACTGTCGAACGATGATTCAAGACTCACTCCGATTCGGCAACGCGGGAGATTGTAGTTCGCTCCACCAGCGGGCTGCCTCTACAGACAGAAGTTGACCGAGGCGTCCACGGAATAGATACCCATGATCTGGTCGGTTCCCTCGTTGCCGCTATCGAGCACTGGACCCCACAGCAGCAGCGTCCCGCTGCCGCCACGGAGTTCAAAAATGCGGCCCAGGTCGGGATCGGTAACCAATTCGACGTCGAAGGCTGCATAGATATCACGGAGTTGGGTGACTGAGTATCCAAGCTTGAGGCCACTCAGGGTCTCCAGTTCCGCGGCAGGTGAGCTTGCCGCACCGTCGTAGGTCAGATCCAGTCGGTAGCCACCGAAGATTTCAGTACCGTCGGGGTCGATCACGACAATGGCAGCCAGGGCGCCGAACTTGACCACACGGGCCAGCGAGTCCTTGCAGGCGCCGAAGCTCCCGTCGGAGGTCATTGGGCCAGTGTCGCTCGTGGCTTCACCGAATGACGCCGTGAGCTGCCCAACCGCATCTGCTGCTGGTGAGCCGAGGGAGAGCGGTCCGATACCGTTGGTCTGCAGCGTCAGGTCGCTGTGCGGAATCGGATCGCCGACGACAGGGTAGGGATCAAATTGCGCAGGAGCTTCGGTCGTCGTGGTTGTTGCTGTGGTTGTGGTGGTCTCGCCGGCCGTCGTGTCATCGGGGGTCTCGGTGCCGTCGCCGACGGTGTCATCGGTCGCTGGCGCGGTTGTTCCGGTCTCGCTGCCGGCTACGGGGGTGGTGTCGTCCCTGGTGAGGTTGAAGACAGCAATGCTGAGTACAACCAGCAGTAGTCCGAGGATGAGCCCCGTCAACAGGGGACTTCGAGGCGGAGTGGCCGGTGGCAGAGTTGGATCCTCCAGCAGCGGAAGAGGTTCTTTGCCGGTTAGATCCGTCAATCCCTCGTAGGGATCGTATTCAGGAAAGGGGGGTTCGTTGCGGTCGCTCACGTCATCTCATGTGGTCGGGCTCACCATCATATTGCGCAATACGCGCAATACGCGTTACTCCGGCGATTCGTTGACCGGGGCTGCGAGATACTGCTGGAGAAGATCGTCAAAAGGCATCGTGGCCACGAGGACCTGGGCGCCTTCCGCGGTCACATAGTGCTCTACCGGGATCCTCAAGCGAACAATGTCTTCGGAGCGGAGACCACGCAGATCCCATGCGAGACCGGCCGCTTCACTGAGGGTGAGTTGGTCATCGAGCGTAAACGCGTTCCCGACCGAACGGACGACACCCGCCAGCTCCTGTGGCGAGTCAAATTCTGATGCCTTCTCGAGCATCGCAAGGATTACGTCCTGCTGGCGCTCGTTGCGGGTCAGGTCGCTCACATCCTCCATGGTCCGCCACACACCGTCGACCATCTCCAGGGTGGAACGGGATCGCACCCAGGCAAGCGCCTCGGCGCCCGTTGCGTTGGTGCAGCCGGCCGGTAGATTGAGGAAGGCCTTGCGATCGCGCACCGCGTGGTCGACGCAGATCTCGACACCGCCGACCTCGTCGATGATCTCCTCGAAGCCATCAAAGGTGAAGAGTGCGAAATGGTTGACGTCGACACCGGTGAAGTCGGTTACCGCACCGGACAAAAGAGTAGCCCCGTTGATCTCGTCCCCACAGCCGTTGAAGTTGGCGTTGAGGCGGGTGTAGGCCTCGGCGCAGCGGTTGGGAAGATAGAGATCCCGCGGGAGAGAAACCAAGACGGGGGCCGAGCCATCCGTTGGCAGCATCACCAAGATGATGACGTCGGCACGGAAGTCGCCGATATCGGATCCGACCACCATGTAGGTGTCGTATATGCCACCTTCGCTGGGCGTGGCGGTGACGGCCGTTGCAGCCTCTGGAGTCAGCTCCTCACCGGCGTCCTCCGGCGAGGGTACGACGGGGAGTTCGTCCAGGGCGACCTCGTCGAAGGTGTGCCGTTCGACGGCCTGCCAGGAATCCCAAACCGTGTAGAAGTTCCACGCCGAATAGACGACAAGCAAGATGACGAACGTGCCGAGGACTCTCTTGAGCGATCGGCCCCATAGTGGCCTCTTATCAAGAAGGCTGTCTGCCTTGTTGACGATGTACCCGATGATCGGCGCCCCGATCTCAGCCAGCCGGGTGGCGATGCCCTCGATCTGACGCGTATCGACCTGTGGGGTTACTACCAGAACCGTGCCGTCTGCGTGGGTGGCCACTTGCTGTAGCCCGGTATCCCAGTCGACGGGTGCGGTGTTTAGGAACAGCAAATCGGCGTGCTCGGTCAGATCATCGATCCTTTCGGCGAGCACAAGACCGCCGAGCGCTTCGCCCCGATTATCGATATCTGAGCCCACCGGAATGAATGGCAGCGCGTTGGCGTCATCGATCTTCCATAGGCGCGACGCGTCCTCCAGACTGGCGGCGCCGGTGGCGAGATCTGTCCAGCCCGGGACCGACTCGGTCCTTCCGTACTCGGACATCCCTCCTTCGGGATCGGCATCTATGAGTACCACCCGGCGTCCCATCCGCGTCGCTGCGGTCGCCAGGTTCATGGCAACTGTTGATGCGCCGAGCCCCGGGGTTGCGCTGGTCACCATGATGACCTGGCCCTTTGTGGCACCCTCGAGATCAGCCACCGCATCGAGGTACACCTTGGCTGCGTCAGAATCAGGATCGCCGAGCGCCGGGGTGGGGCCGTCTACGGTGCTGGGGATGTAGCCGAGGATGGGTTCAGTTGCGACCTTGGCGAGGCTGGGCCCGTTGATCTGACGCATCCAAAGGACCCATACGATGCCGGCAACGATGCCGCCGATGACCGCCGCACCTACCGTTCCGCCGGATGAACGCCATTGTGAGGCGATCATCCAGAAGACGATGAGACCTATCCCAACCGAGACAAGGTTGGGTGCGGTCAGAACGCGGCTGAACACGCCCCCCGATTTGTTTTGTGAGTCGCTATCCACAGCGGTACACCTTGGCTGGCTGCCGGCCGGACAATGATAGAGGGTTCAGAGGCCTCCCCGCCGGTCTGTCCCCCTTTTTGGTCACGGGGTCACCAGCGGGCCGCCGTCGCAGACCTGTGGGGAGTAGATACCTTTGACTGTGCCGTCTGTCGCGCTGCTGGTGACTGGACCCCACAACAGGGTGGCGTCGTCGCTCGACCGCAGCAATAGGAAGTGTTGTTGTCCGTCGATCTCCTCAAACGCCAGGCCCGACTGGAGATAGATGGCATCGAGCGTGGCGACTGTGTGATCGATCTCCAGTCCGGATCGGCTGGTCATGGATTGGGTGGGGTGGTCGCTGTCGGTTGCGTCCAGTCGATAACCCACAAACAGCTCTTCGTCGCCCTCGACCCGGAATAGGCCCATGAAGCCATCCCAGGTGTAGGCAACGCCGAGGTCACCTTCGCAAAGGCCTAGCTCGGTGTCGCCCTCGGTGCGGCCGTCCGGTTGGCCAAGGCTTGCGACAAGACGTCCCAGATATGGGGCTTCGTCGCTGAAACCGAGCGGCCCGAGGGCGAAGGCGCCGAGGGTGAGATCCTCAACAGCAATTGCAGTGCCTACCGGCTCAATCGGGGCGAGTGTTGTCGTTGTTGTTGTCGTTGCAGACGTCGTCGATGTCGTCGTGCTCGCAGTCGTTGTGGGCGAAGTCGTGGCTGCTGCTGTGGTGTTGGTGGTGGCAGTCGTCGTCTCTGCGGTACTGGGTGTTGTCGTTGCGGGGGCAGCAGTATCGTCCCCGTCGCCGCCAAATACCCCAGAGAGGGCAAAGGCGATAATTGCCAACGCACCGAGGGCGCCAACGAGTAGACCCCAGGGTCGGTCGGCGTCGTCGGGGGTGTCGGCCTCGGTTGCGGCGGCAGCCTTCAGCGCCTCGCGTTCTTCAGCCGAGGCGGCAACAATCTCCGGCGTCAGCGGCGGAAGCTCTTCGCCGATCTTGGTATCGATCCACGTGTGACCGCATACCGGGCAGATTGGTTTGGCCACCGGGCGGGGGGTTGTGCAGTAGACGCACAGGCCTTCTTTGACTGGGGTTTCTTCACTCACGAGGCTGTAGCTTACGATCCGCTGGGATTTCTGGGTGAATTTCCGGAGATGTCGTCGGTTCTAACCAGTCGCTGACGGAGTTCTTCCGGTGTCGTCACCGGGAGATCGCAAACGAAGTTGCGACAGACATGGGCGGCAGCGGGGGCTCCCGCTGTGCCGCGATTGTGAAGAAGGGGGGCTGTGGCATCGTCGCCACCCGGCGCCAGGATGCAGTCAGGTCGGAAGGTCTCCCAGACCACCCGCTCGAGCGGCTTACGGTCCGCCCTGTCGCCCACGATGGCAGTCTCCTTGAATCCAGCGCTGACCGTGACCAGGACCCCGAGGAGATGAGCTACTGCATTGGCCGCCTGTTCCAACAGGCGGCCGGCACCGCGGGCGATTCCTTCGATATGGGTCGGTGGCTCGCCGGTATAGGCGGACAGCATCAGTAGCGCCTCGGCGGCCAGCGAGTTGGCTGACGGGAGCGGGTTGTCGGCGAAGTCCTTGGGCCGAGCGATGAGATCCGTGGTGTCGGTCCCAGGGGAATAGAACCCGTCGTCGTCTCCGAAGAGTTCGCCCATGGCGCGGGTGAGACGTTCAGCCTCGACGTACCACCGGTCGTCACCCGTCGCCTGGAATAGGGTGAACAGACCGATCGCCATTGCCGCATAGTCGTCACAGAAGGCCGGTCCCGAAGTCATGCCCTGCCGCCACGAGCGAAGCAACCGTCCGTCGTCTCTGACCATCGTGGTCGTAACGAACTCGGCGATTGCGATTGCTGAGTCGAGATACTCCTTCGAGTCGAGCACCGCCGCAGCCTCGGCGAAGGCACGCAGGGCGAGCCCATTCCAGGCGGCGATCACCTTGTCATCGCGCCCGGGGGAGATCCGTTTCGAGCGAGCGGTACAGAGTGCGGCATCGGCTCGCTGTTTGGCTGCAGCCACGGCGGCTTCCGTCATGCCATGTCTCGCGGCGACCTGTTCGCTGCTGGAGGACAGGTGTAAGTTATTGGACCCTTCGAAGTTGCCGTTCTCGGTAACGCCGTACAGGTCCTCGATGGCATCGGCGTCAGCCCCGACGATGCTACGGAACTCCTGTCTCGTCCAAACGTAGAACTTGCCCTCGACTCCCTCCGAATCGGCGTCCTCTGCGGCATGAATACCGCCGGCGGGGTCGGTCATATCCCTCACCAGATAGTTCAAGGTCTCGATTGCGGTCTGTGTGTAGCGGGGTTCGTCGAGCACCTGACCGGCCCGCAAGTAGACGCGAGCGAGCAGTGCGTTGTCGTAGAGCATCTTCTCGAAATGCGGAATCAGCCACTGGTCATCGACCGAATACCTGGCGAAGCCCCCGGCGATTTGGTCGTAGATGCCGCCGGCTCGCATGGCGTCTAGCGTCGTGCGTAACACTGACTCGACGGCTGCTCGATTGGATGAGTCGAGGGCGACTGTTCGCAACAGGAATTCCAACGCGGGTGCCTGAGGGAACTTCGGAGCGCTGCCAAATCCGCCCCACTCCGTGTCGTGTGCGTTGACCAAGGTGCTGAGCGCAGCGGCTGCCGCCGCGGCTACAGGCGGTGGTTCGGAGGCGGGGAAGCCGGTTCGCACTGCCTCGGCCAGTCGGTCCGCCTGGTCCGCGAGTTCGGTTCGGCTATTGAGCCAGGCTGCGGTCACGCTCTCGAGAACCTGACGAAACGACGGTATATGGCTGTGAGCTTCTTTCGGGAAGTAGGTGCCGGCAAAGAACGGCTCTCCGGTTGGTGTTAGGAATACAGTCATCGGCCAGCCGCCGTGCCCGCTCATCGCCTGCAGCGCATCCATGTAGATGCGGTCAACGTCTGGTCGTTCCTCTCTGTCCACCTTCACATTCACGAATCGTTCGTTCATGTAAACCGCGGTCTCGTCGTCTTTGAACGACTCGTGGGCCATGACATGACACCAGTGACAAGCGGAGTATCCAACAGAAAGCAGGATCGGTCGGTCGGTGGCTTGTGCCGACTCGAAGGCGTCATCTCCCCACTCATACCAGTCAACCGGGTTGTCCTGGTGTTGGAGCAGATACGGCGATGTGGATTTGGCAAGTCTGTTGGGCATGAGACGAGCCTACGCGGTTGCCGCGGGCTGGATGACCGGTGCAGATCGGTGGTAGCAACACGGCAGATGTCCTGTCCAAGTGGTGGCTCAGTAGTGCCGGTTGACCCTTGTTTGCCAGATGCTGAGACCACATGCTGGCAATAGCGAAGTACGACGTTTCGCGACCGATTTCGAAGGGGGCTTTCGGCATGCCAGCTACCAACCGGACTCTGCCACGGCACGCCCTGAAACGTCTCCCCAAGGTGGTCCTTCACGATCATCTTGATGGCGGACTACGCCCGACAACGATTCTGGACCTCGCCGATCAGCAGGGATATGCCGATCTGCCCACGTTCGAGACGCTTGAGCTGGCGGACTGGTTCCATCAGAGCGGGGTTGGGTCGTTGGAGAGATACTTGCGTTCGTTTGCCCACACCCTTGCTGTTACCCAAACCGCTGTGGGTCTGGAGCGGGTTGCGTTCGAGGCGGGTGTTGACCTCTGGGATGACGGTGTCCGGTATGCCGAGGTGAGATTTGCGCCGAGTTTGCACACACGCAGCGGTCTGGCGAGAGAGGACGTGATCGAGGCGGTCTTGGAAGGGTTTACGAGAGCGGCCTACACCACCGGTATCTATCTCAACGGTATCGCCGTCGCAATGCGGGACGACACGGATTCCGACGAGGTGGCTCGTGCGGCTGTGCAGTTTGTCGACCAGGGTCTTGTTGCGTTCGACCTGGCAGGGCCGGAGAGCGGATACCCGGCCCGTGACCACCAGTCGGCTTGTGGCATCGCCAGGGCCGGAGGGCTTGGGCTCACAATCCACGGGGGTGAGGGCCACGGTCCCGAGTCGATGGCTCAGGCAATACTGCACTGCTCCGCAGATCGAATCGGCCATGGTGTGCGCATCGTTGAGGATCTCTCGCCAGGCGAAGACGTCCGGATCAAGCTCTCGCCTTCTGGGGCGTCGGGCGGTTCCGGCTCCCGGTTCGACCATCTTGACATTCAGGATGTGGAGCTGGGGCACACCGCACGCGTCGTTCGTGACCATCGCATCCCCCTCGAAGTCTGTCCGAAGTCCAACGCCGACACCGATGCAACGGCCGATGCGGCGCAACATCCTCTCGGTCTCTTGGTTCGGCTCGGCTTCAACGTGACTCTGAACACAGACAATCGCCTGATGTCCAACGTGTCGATGACCGACGAGTTCGAGAACGCCGTTGTCAATCACGGCTTTGGCACTCGCCAGTTGCTCCAGGTCACCGAAGCGGCCATAACGGCTGGCTTTGGCGATTGGTCGGATCGTATTCGGCTACTGAACGATGTCATCCGTCCCGCATACGGTGTTGCCTGAGCCTCTGAGGCAAGCCTCCCAGCAATTGCCAAGGTGGCTTCGATTGCCCCGAATTTGCGCATACCCGCCGTTAGGGCCGTGATTGGCGTGTCAACCGCAGATTTGAGAGCGCACTAGGTCGAGCGACTTGCGGCGTTCAGTGTTTCTGGTGGTTTGGCGGTGCTGGGCACTGTCCAGGCGTTGGCCCAAACCGAGCCTGGAGCTCGAAGTCGGATGATGACGGGAACATCCACGAAGCCGATATCGAGTTCATCCTTGCGGCCGCAATCGCCAAGGCTGCAACTCGCCCGTCAACGAACGCTTCTGCCCAGCGCCCTACCCCTGAGAACGCGAAAATCGGGGGACCGCGGGAACAATCCCGGTCCGGAGGTAGTTGTTCTGGTAGTGAGCAATTTGCGTGTCCACATCCGGAAAGGGCTTTACTCCGACCCAGATGGGCGATACGTTCGAGTTGTGAGCACCATCATGCCTGTGCACCCAGCAGGCCTTGACTTAATCTCCCAAAAAGAAACCGTTTTAGGGGGTTCACAAACGTGAATACGTATGTGATTATGAGTGACCCCCGAAAAGGACGACCGAAGCCGCTGACGCGCGGCCAAGGCGAAGGGCTATACGGTCGCGGAGGACCTCCTTAATGGCGAAGACCAGCAAGACGCGAGAGAAGCTTCTCGATAGAGCCAAGAACGAGCGCGAAGAGGCAAAAGAGCGGATTGACCGTGACACTTTGTCGCGCTCGCGCAAGGATCTCGACAAGAGCAAGTTGACCGACGATCGGGGACGGCTAACCACCGACCTGGTCAGCCAGTACCTCACCGCAATTGGTGAGTACGAGCTGCTCACGGCCGAAAAAGAGGTCGAGTACGCACAAAAGATCGAGGCCGGGCAGAATGCTCAGGAGAAGTTCGATAAGAGCGACTTCAAGGGCAAGTCCGAGGAAATGGTGCTGCGGCGCCACATCCGACGTGGCCGTGAGGCCAAGGATGCTTTCCTAACGGCGAACCTTCGTCTTGTAGTCGCCAACGCTCGCCGATATGCCAATACCTCTGGCATTGACTTCCTCGATCTGATCCAGGAAGGGAATCTCGGCCTGATCCGTGCTGTCGAGAAATTCGACTGGCGCAAAGGCTTCAAGTTCTCGACATACGCCACATGGTGGATCCGTCAGGCGATCACCCGAGCCATTGCCGACAAGTCTCGGACCGTCCGTATCCCGGTTCATCTTCATGACACTCTCGCTGCAGTACGTGCAGCCCAGGCGAGCCTCAAAGCCGAGCTTGGTCGTGAGCCCCGTCCTGAGGAGATCGCTGAAGAAGCCGGTGTCAACGTCGACAAGGTTGAGCTTGCGCTCAGCGTCGCAGATACCGTCTCGCTGGAGCAGCCGGTCGGTGAAGACGGCGCCCAGTTGGGCGACTTCATCGAGGACGAGGATGCCATCGACCCGATGCGGGTTACTGAAGAGATGGACATTGCCAACAGTCTGCGGAAGTCAATCGAGCGTCTCCCCGACCGTGAGGGCCGGATCCTGGCTCTGCGCTACGGTTTCTATGACGGCGTACCGCGGACTCTCGAAGAGATCGGTGACGAGTTCCAGTTGACCAGGGAGCGCATCCGTCAGCTCGAGAAGCTTGCCCTGTGCCGTCTCCGCCATCCGTCGTTCGGTATCCGCGAGCAGGATCTGCTCTAGACGCCGGCCAGCACCAACACTCCATGTTGCCGCGGGTAGGTGTTCTGCCGGTCAGCAGTATCATCGACCTATGGAACCGATCTCGTTCGGCATCGTTGGAGTGGCCTGGGCTGTGTGGATTGTCGGCACGATCCGTCTGTTCCGGTGCGGTCGTACCTGGACCGGGGTATTGGCCATAGTCTTCCCGGGCGTCGGATTGTTTCTTAGTCTCTATGGGTTGTTTGCTGCGCCCTTGCCGGGATCCCCAATCCACCATCGCGACCAAGCTGCCCGAAGGGCAGCCCTCGTCTAGCCAACCCAAATTGCCGCAAGTTGGTACTTGATTGCCGGTGCCCTCCTCGCATGGAATTGGCCACTTCCGTGATCATCGG
This sequence comes from bacterium, assembly GCA_024228555.1. GTDB lineage: Bacteria > Actinomycetota > Acidimicrobiia > Spongiisociales > UBA5794 > JAAETI01. The sequence goes on from JAAETI010000890.1 coordinate 16,323, forward strand.
GTTTGTCTGGGCAGCCGTTGGTTTTGTCGCTTTGTTTGTGTTTTTGGTTTTGGCCGGTGGGCGCTCTCGGTGTCGAGTTCTGCGTGGCAGAACTCGCAAGCTGCCCGAAGGGCAGCCGTTCACTTCGTCGCCTCCTTCCGGATCAGGTAGTGTCGGTGCTGTTGGCGAATTGCCGGAGGGACTATGCGTCTGCATGCACTAGTCGGTGGAACCACAGAGATCGTCGGGCCGGAAAGCAGCCTGGCCGATGCGGCCGAGGCAATGGCCGATCAAGAGACCGATTACGTGGTGGTCATCGACAACCGCGAGCTAGTTGGCATTCTCACCGAGCGCGACATCGTGGTCGCAGTCTCGGAGGGGACCGATCTTGGTGCGGCACTTGTTGAAGAGTGGATGAGCGAAGCTCCCGACACCTTCAAACCCGACGTCACTGTTGCAGAGGGCGTGGCCTGGCTGCTCGAAACCGGCTACCGGCATCTTCCCGTGATGGCCGACAGCGAATTGCTCGGCGTGGTGACGATCCGCGATCTGATGTGGGCCCAGACCCAGCAGGACTGATCGACGCCAGAGCCCGGAACTGGGCTACAGAACCTGCACTAGCTGGCGGTTGATCGCATCCAGCACAGCCTTGACGGTTGCTGCGGTTGCGTCATGCTCGCTCAGGAGAGCGCTACCGACCAAAGGGATCGGCACTCCATCCATCAGTACTTGCGCCATTGCGATCTGGGTTGCCCCGAGTTCTGTTGTCGCCACTGCTTCGAGCTGCAGCTTGATCCGGTGTTCGGCGACCTCTTCTACCGCACGGAGGGTGGCTTCGCCGACCAAACGGGCGCGGGCCGCCTCGTCGGGACTACCGGCGGCGGTGCCAAAGAAGTGCTCATCCTGCCAACTCAGTGAGATGGTGACGCTGGTCTCTTCGTCTGTCGTGTGTTCGTCTATCTGAACAATTGCTGGGCGATTATCCATTGTCCCCTGGCCTTGGTTGCGGCAGCAGTGTACGTCCTCGACCGGCTAGATGCCGGTCTTATCCGTCAACAGGGAGCCACACGAGTGCAGCCTCCTCGATTTGAATATCGGTCTTCTCGAGTCCGACCTCAACCTCGTTGATTTCGTTGGCGCGATCTTCCCATCGGTCGTTGATTTCTTCGAGTTCCTCGACAAGATCGGTCTCGAGGTCCTGCAGCTCTGCATACTTGTCACCCGCCTTGGCCTGAGCGGTTCGCAACCTTGCCTCCTTGGAACGGGTGGCGCCACGGTTGCGTGCGGAACCGGTGACCGATCGGGTGCTGCGGCGTCCGAGCAGGATGTTGATGACCGAACTTGCACCGTCGATGATCTCTTTCTGTTTCGCCCCTTGGAGATCGACTTCGATTTCTTCGGCACGACGCTCCGCGGTTGCGATCTGGTTGCGAAGGGTCGTAAACCGGCGCTCGTACTTGTCGCGAAGCTTGGCCGCTTCGGTGTCGGCCTTGGCCTGGGCTGCCTCGTCGCACCGGGCGAGGAAGGCCTCCTGGGCTTCGCCGGCACGTGAGTACATCTTTAGTGCGGCGTTCTTGAAGATGCTGATCTTCTGACCGCGATACAGGAATTCCTTGATGGCAGTCTCTGCGCTCTTCCAGTAGGTCGATTTGTCGATGGCGCCCTCGGGAATGAGATAGGTCGCATCCTCGGGTGTGGCTGCGCTGAAGTCACGGTCGTCGTAGTCAACGTAGATGGCGACGTCGGCATCAAACCGTGAGTCGAGTGGGGTAACAACTGCCTCCCACTCCTCCTGGTGGACGAGCTTGGCGACTCGCTCGTCGTAGGTCAGATTGACCCGTGCCGCTAGCGCGGCTCTGAAGCGGCTGGAGTCCGCGGCGACCTCGAAGCGGTCCGCCCACGGTGCATCGCTCGATAGGTGATAGACCGGGACGTTGGCGGCAACCTTTGGCATCACCGGTGTTTCGTTGCTGGCCAATGCGGGTTCTGGTGACTTCGCCTCCGCAGGCTGTTTGGCGGGGGGAGCGGTGCTCGGTTCCGGAGCCGTGTAGTCGCTGAGCGTCGAGATCTGCTCTCTGGTCAGCGGACCACGCAGATACGAGAGCGCCCACCTGGTTGTGAACAGAATTGGCTCCGGCTCGTGTGTGTTGTGGAGAAGGAATTGCCGTTTGGCCAGCCCCGAGATCGTCCTATTGAGCTCGCCGACGTCGGTGTCGCCGCGGGCAGATTGCAGAGCCTCCAGGATCCTCGCCTTGTCCCGTTCTGTCTGGAGTCGCCCGATGCACCAGGTTCCCGCATTGGACATTGCTTTGTAGTCGAGATCGACGGGGTTCTGGGTCGACAGGAGCATGCCAACGCCAAACGCCCTTGCCTGCTTGAGCATGGTGAGAATCGGCTTCTTCGCCGGTGGCTCTGCTGTGGGAGGAACGAATCCGAAGACCTCATCCATGTAGACAAGGGCCCGTAGATCTCCAGATCCGGCCTGGGTACGCATCCAGGTGATGACCTTGGAGAGGATCAGGGTGGTGACGAATTGGCGTTCCTCCTCGCTGAGGTGGGCGATGTAGACGATTGCTGCCTGTGGTTTGCCGTCTTTCCACAGGAGGGTCTCGATGTCGAGGTCGGGTCCCTGCACCCAGCTGGAGAAGGCGGGGGAGGCCACCAATCCGTTCAGTTTCATAGCGAGGGCGAGACGATCCTTCTCGGGAAAGAAGGTGTCGACCTCGAATACGCCCAGTTTGCGGATGGGGGGACGCTGGATTTCGGCAAGCAAGGTCGCCATATCGAGATCGCGGCCGGCTCGCCACGCGTGCTCGACGAGATTGGCGAGGAGGATGTGCTCGCGTGACGAGATCGGATCGGCCTCGATCCCGACCAGGCCGAGCAACCCGGAGACAAAGCCCTCAATTTCGTCCCGCAGAGTTTCGGCTTCGTCATCCCAGCTGATGTCAGGGCAGGCGAGCGACCCGATGATGTTGAGAGGTACGCCGGCTTCTGACCCTGGGGTGTAGATTGTGAATCCGGCCTTGTCGCGCAGCTCCTGGATTCGAGAGCCGTCCTGGTCCCACCACCCGAGTCCCTTGCTCCACAGTGCAGCTTTCTCGGCGGCGAGTTCAGGAACTGTCTTGTCTTCCTTGCGGGCCTCGGCCTCATCGATCCACGGCTCAAAGTCCTTTGGTGCCAAATCGGGGAAGGTGAGCATGAGGTTGGTCATGTCACCCTTGGGGTCGAGGATGAGCGTCGGGACACCGGCCAAGAGTGCTTCTTCGAGATAGATGATTCCGAGACCGGTCTTTCCCGAACCGGTCATTCCAACAATGACGCCGTGGGTCGTTAGATCACTGGGGTCGTAGCTGACCAGCTGCTCGGTGCGGTCACCGGTTGCACCATCGATCTCGCCGCCCAGGTAGAAGCCTTCTGTCGCCATCGCGGACTTTCCTCCGTTATCGGTTCAGGCATGACAATAGGGCGGCCGTTAGCCCTCGGAGGTTCGTAGCTCACGAACGGTCAGGGTGACACTGACTATTGCCATCCACAGCAACCCAAACATGAAACCGATTCCCCAAAACGGCGTCAGTAGGAGAATCGCGGCGAGCGCACCCAACCATCCGACATAGCGGGGGAGTGTGTCAAACGTGAGCGAGGTGAGGGACATGCCTGCGGTCAGGGCCGCCAACCCCGGTGCGGTGATCCACATGCCGCTCCAGCCGAGCGTCGCCAATGTGCGTGCGATCACAGGGTCAGCGCCATAGTCTGCGATTTGCCCCTGAGCGATACCGATCAGGGCGATGATGGACAGCACGCCGGCCGCAACCAGCCCCCCGCCGAAGCCGATTTGGGCGGGCCAGGTATCGCCCTCTTCAGGGACGACGGCTGAGCGCAGGTATCCGACAAAAACGATCAGCAAGAAGACGGAAACGAGCAACACGTAGTGGCCGGTGACCAGATTGTTGGTGTGGTCCAGGAGGGCCGTGGCGATGGTCTCGGAGGTGTCATCTAGCGTTATCGATGCGGTTGCCGAACCCCCTACTCCTGCCGCAAATACCAAAACGATGGCGAACAGAAGGCCGGTCGTCGCGGCGGCGGCTCGCCACAGCCTGAGCATCCTCAAAACCTAGGTGTCCTTCCGTAGCCAAACCGAATCCCACGGCCCTACGGTGATTGTCGCATCGCCAGTTGCAGGTGCAACTTCGAACCCGACCCATCCGGGACCCGGCCAGTCGATGGTGATCTCGCTCGAGCTCACGTTCACGTATACCCGAGCCCGGTGCGAGCCGTGGCCGCGTTCGATTCCAAGGATGCCTTGGGGTGTGTCAATGACCGCCTGCGGAGTATCGGGATGGAATGCCGGACTGGCCGCTCGCCAGCGGAGCATGTCTTCGAAGCCAGTCTTGACACGAGCAGAGATGGACTGTGGATCGGCTAGTTGGTGCGCAAGATCTTCCGTTTGCATCCGGGTTCGATTCAACGAACGAGCTCGGCCGGTTTCCGCGTAACCCGTCTGGTCGCTGCGGGCACCGACGAGGCTTAGTGCGTATATGGCAGGTATGCCGCGTAGAGCCAGCATGATGGCGTGGGAGACCAGATGACGGGCAATCGCTTGGTCCGGTGTATGCCGTGTCTCCATGAGAGAGAACCATGTTGTGTTGAGTTCGTATGGAGCGGTTGCGGTTCCGATGCTCCTGACGCCCACCTGTCCACCCCCCTGGCGGGTGAGTTCCACAAGATCTTCAACACGAGATTGCGGAAGGATGCCCTCGACCGGCCGTACGCCGACGCCGTCGTGTGAGGACAGGAAGTTGAGGAAGGTGCATCCCCGGGGGATGGGTTCCAAGTCGCCGAGCCAGGTCGCGAGGAGATCGGTGGAGCCGGTATGGAGCGCATCGAGGACAAGTGGTGGGAGTGCGAATTGGTACACCACCTGTGCTTCGCGTTTGCCGTTGCCGAAGTATTGGATGTTTTCGAGATGAGGCACGTTCGTCTCCGTTACGAACAGGACGTCCGGGTAGCTGACATCGAGGCACGCTCGCAGCAGTTGGATCGCGGCATGCCCCTGCGGCATGTTGATGGAACTTGCTCCGACTTCCTTCCAGAGGAACTGGACGGCATCGAGCCGGATCATCGTCGCACCGTGTGCCGCATATGCGAGCAGAACGTCGAGGACCGCAAGGAAGACGTCGGGGCTTCGGTAGTTCAGATCGACTTGGTCGGCGGAGAAGGTTGTCCACACCCACTTGGCGCCATTGCCGGTCTCGAATCTGGTCAGCAGCGGAGTGGTGCGGGGGCGGATGACGGTGTCGAGGTTGGTGTCGGGCGGCAGGTCCACGAAGAAGTCGGCGTATGCGGGGTCGTCGCCCAGATAGCCGAGGAACCATCGACTCCCCGCGGATGCGTGGTTTACAACAGCGTCGAACATGAGCCTTGCCTCGGAGGAAAGCGCCTCTATGTCGTCCCAGGTTCCGTAGCGGCCGTCGACCTCGTGATAGTCGATAACGCTATACCCATCGTCGGATGACCATGGATAGAACGGGAGGATATGGACACCGTTGATCCACGGTCTGAGGTGTTTGCTGTGGAAGTCGTGCAGCGAGGCGAGCGGTGTTTGGCCGTGGGTTTGGAACTGGTCTGCGTAGGTGATGAGCCAAGCGTCCTGCTCTGACCATGCCTGTGCTGGTTTGGATCGAGGTCGTCTTGGATTGTTTGCCAGCATTGCGGAGATGCGGACGACAAGATCTGGGTGGTCGGGATAGAAGTCGCAGGCAAGCTGTTGCCATGTTGGGGTGGCTTTGTCTCCCATCGACCCTCCAGTCCCGTTTAGACCACACGTAGATAGCAATAGACAGCCTAATTCATCTCCGGATCCCTTGCGAAGCCCGATATCGCTATTGCCAGTGTACCTAATTGACGTTATGATACGACAAATGGTTGTCCATTTCTTGTGGAAACCTGGCAAAAGGTGGTTCGACGCCGACGAGCAAGGCTTGTTGGATTTGCACGCACCGGTTGTTTATCGAAACGAGGAGGAGGGAAACTCCATGTTCAAATGGCAGAGACTCTTCTTGTTCATGAGCGTGATTGCTCTCATTGCAACGGCATGTTCCTCAGATGATGATGGATCCGAATCGGAGGGCACCCAGCCTCCGCAAACGGTGACATCGATCGTTGAGGTTCCTGGCGAGACGGTTACTTCAATCGTAGAAGTTCCTGTCACCGGTGAGAGCATCAAGTTCTGGAGCACGGAGACCCAACCAGAGCGTCTGGCTATCACCCAGGGGATCATCGAGAGGTTCACGGCTGAAACAGGCATAGAGGTTGATTTGACGTCGACCGATGAAGGCGACCTACCGTCGCTGATGCAGAACAATGCCGCTTCAGGGACGTTGCCTGATGTCGTCTTCCACCCGGTTGACTTCACAGTCGGCTGGGCAAACCAAGGTTTGCTGGATGTTGACGCCGCGAATGCGGTTGTCGAATCGCTCGGTGCCGATACGTTTGCCCAAGGCGCCCTCGACCTTGTCACGATCGATGGAACAGCGGCCGCCGTTCCGTCCGATGGCTGGGGTCAGCTGTTGATCTATCGCAAGGATCTGTTTGATGCCGCCGGTCTGGCTGCGCCAACCACTTACGAACTGATCGAGACGGCTGCCGCGGAGCTTCACGATCCGGGCAACAACTTCGTTGGGATCACGGCAGCCACCGACGGTGGTCAGCCCTTCACCCAGCAGACGTTCGAGCACTTCGCTCTCGCCAACGGTTGTCAACTGGTCGACAGCGGTGGCGGAGTCACGCTGAACACTCCGGAATGTGTTGAAGCCATCGATTTCTTCACCACAATGCTTGGCGATTACAGCGTCCAAGGTGTGCAAGACGTAGTCACGACGCGGGCTACCTATTTCGCAGGTCAGGCAGCCATGATCGTATGGTCACCTTTCATCATGGACGAGATGGCCGGTCTCCGTGACTCGGCAACTCCTGCGTGTGACGAATGCGAAGCTGATATTGCCTTCCTAGCCAAGAACTCCGGGTTTGTCCCGTCGTTCAGCGGCCCCAGCGGAGCGCCGGCCCAGTACGGGCAGGTCTCCTACATGGGGATTGGCTCGGGCGCCAACGTTCCAGCTGCGCAAGCGTTCCTGGAGTATTGGTTCAATGCCGGATACGTCGATTGGTTGTCGACATCGCCGGAGGGCAAGTTCCCCATGCGGCGCGGTACTTCCGCAGGCTCGACCGAGTTCATCGATGGCTGGAAGGCCCTCGAGACCGGTGTCGACCGCAGGGCAAAGCTCGCTGACTTCTACGGTGATGACGTCATCGACCAGCTCGTCGAAGGCAGCTCCAGTTTCGACCGTTGGGGCTTCAACCAAGGCGCGGGTGAGTTGGTGACGGCGATCTACTCGTCGCTCCCAGTCCCTCAAGCTGTGCGTGATGTCCTCGATGGCAGTCTTTCGGCTGAAGAGGCGGCTGAGGAGATGCAGCTCGCTGTTGAAGAAGAGCTCTCGCTACTTAGCGAATAGAGCATCCACAGTGGAGGGGACGGTGACGTCCCCTCCACCCTCGATCCTGGGGAGGGGTTGGGTTGAGTTCCGATACACGGTTGGCGAGTAAGAAGAAGATCCCAACGCTGGCCCAGCGCGAGGCTCGCCTCGGTTGGCTGCTGGTGACACCTGCCGTCATCATCGTTCTGGTCCTCGTCGTGTTCCCTGTTGTGTGGAATATCATGCTCAGCTTTCAGCGAGTACTCGTCCGTGACCTGCAAACGGTCAACTTCCTGAGTCTTGACCTCTCCCTCGGCAACTACAAACGAGTAGTTGGCGTCCGTGACTTCTGGGAGACCCTGCGGACCACACTGGCCTACGCCTTCTTTGGCACGATCTTGTCGATCGCGATGGGTATGTGGGCCGCCCTTGTCGTCAAGAAGGCCTTTATCGGTCGTTCGGCGGTTCGTGGGCTGATGCTGTTTCCCTACATAGCCCCTGTCATCGCTGTGACGTTCTTGTGGCGCATCATGCTGAACCCACAGTTTGGGATCGTAAACGAATGGCTCGATGCAGCCGGTGTCGAGCGGATTGACTTCCTGGGGAGACGAAGCTTCGAGCTCGGGATCTTTGGTTGGACTCTCACCTTGCCGGTCGCCTTGACCTCGGTGATCATCTTCGAGGGTTGGCGCTATTTCCCGTTTGCGTTCTTGTTCCTCCTGGCTCGGCTCCAAGCGATGCCAGCTGAACTAGAAGAGGCGGCGATGGTCGACGGCGCCACTATCAGTCAACGATTTCGCTACGTAACCATGCCGCAGATGAGAGGCGTGCTGTCAGTCCTGTTCTTGCTCCGGTTCATTTGGACGTTTAACAAATTTGACGATGTCTACCTGTTGACCGGTGGTTCTGCCGGCACGGAAGTGATCACTGTAAAGATCGTCGATTGGCTACGGGGTCGATCTGACATAGGTTCGGCCGCCGCCCTATCGATCATTCTGGCTGTGGTCCTGTTGGTGCTACTCGCGATCTACTTCAAGTGGTTCTACGAAGAGGAAGGAGATGGAGCATGACCCGCGATGAATTCGAGAACCGGTTCTTCGGGATCCTCAAATGGGTGAGCGTTGTCTTCTTTGTCGTGATCACGGTATTTCCGCTCATCTATATGATCGGGCTTTCGTTCAAGCCCATTTCGGAACTACTGAAGGACCCCGCCAGCTTCTTGCCGACTTGGAGTGACATCACAAGCCTGGATACCTATCGAGAAGTGTTGCGGCCTGTCGAGGATGGAGGACAGGGCTTCACCACCTTCATCAAGAACAGCTTCATCGTTGCGGTTGCCACGATGATAATCACCACCGGCTTGGCCATTTTGGGTGCTTACGCCATCGCCCGCCTCCGGTTCCGCGGCAGCAAGGTTGTCACCGGAATGATCCTGCTGGTCTATCTGTTCCCGGCAGTCGTCTTGGCAATCCCGCTCTTCGTCCTGTTCTCCAAGCTCTCGCTCCGGGACTCGCTGTTCGGTCTGATCATTGTCTACCTGGCACAAACGCTCCCGGTGGCCCTCTACATGCTGCGCAGCTACTTCCAGACGGTCCCCATCTCGCTCGAGGAGGCTGGTCTCATCGACGGGCTCTCGAGGGGTGGCGTTATCCGGAGGATTACTTTGCCGTTGTCAGCACCAGCCATCGCCTCGGTGGCTCTCTACGTATTCATGATTGCGTGGAACGAATTCTTGTTTGCGCTTCTCTTCGTTGTGGAGCAACGAGAACTGTGGACCTTGTCGCTTGGCGTCAATCAACTCAACTCGACCGAGGTTCCACTGACGCTTCTGATGGCTGGCTCGGTGATCATCACGGTGCCCGTAATCATCTTGTTCTTTGTTGCCGAACGCTTCCTCACCGAGGGTCTCGCCGCGGGCGGGGTAAAGGGCTAGGTCGCCAAAGGCGACCTAGCTTGGGAGTTTTGCTTTGCAAACTCCGGGCTCGGCCTAGTCCCGTCTATGGCGACCTGGCTTGGGGGTTTTGCTGTGCAAACTCCGGGCTCGCCTCGATGCACATCCTCAGAACCCAGTGTGTAGGACCCGCATTGCCGTTATGGCGCCGATGTGTGCGGGCGCCGCTACGCAGGCAGCAGGCGGTGGCGTCTTCGATGTCATCCCGGACTCCAGCATGGTCTGGAGTTGGAGCGAGACATGGTGATACATCTCGGTGTCTGGTCGCATATGGGCCCCTTCCAGGATCTCTGCTGTCTGGGCTACGAACGGA
>JAAETI010000891.1 GCA_024228555.1 bacterium
AGGCTGTGTTCACCGCAGCGAACACCAACGGCCCATCACCGCTCGCAGTCACCTTCACCGACGCTTCGATTGGCACGATCACTCTCCACGAGTGGGACTTTGACAACGATGGCGTGATTGACTCCAACGTGCAGAACCCGATCAACACCTACTTAGCAGCCGGTAAGTTCAGCGTCGCGTTGACGGTTTCGAACGCGGTGAACTCTTCGACGCAAACCGAGATCGAGCTTGTTATCGTTGATGAACTGAAGGCGAGCTTCACGGCTTCGTCGAACGCGATCACCAGCGGCACGAACGTTGTCTTCACCGATACCTCGACCGGCAACCCGACGGCTTGGGCCTGGGACCTCGATGGTGATGGTATGGTTGACTCCAACGTACAGAATCCGAACTTCACCTACACCGCTCCAGGCGTCGTGACGGTCACGTTGACGGCCTCGAACGCAGCCTTCAGCGGCGAGGTTGCGACGAATACGATTGAGGTCGACACGATCCCGATGTTGCCTTACTACCGCACCTTCAGCAACTCCGGCCAGACGCGTGGCTACTGGTTCGTGACCCCGGTTGGCTTCTCGATCACTGGCCTTCAGGTTCCGGACGAGCAGGGTAGTGGTCTCCAGAACGTCGCCGTAGCCAAGATTGCGGGCACAACGACTACTACTTACGACACCATGTTCGAGGCCTTCGCTGCTCCGGCCAGCCAGGTCCTCCCGACCTCGATCAGCTTCGAAGCTGGTGACACTGTCTACGTCCTTGGTGCTGCTGGTCCGTTGACTCGGCTGGCCAACAGCTACTCAGCTGCTAGTGGTCCGAGCACGGTCCTCGGCCAGCCGATCACGCTGGCTCGCGCCACGTATGACAACATCGTCACCAGCCCAATCTCGGCTGGTGGTCAGACCCTCGGCCTCTCGACTAGTGGCAACATTGCTCGTACCTACACCGTGGTCAGCGACGCAACTGGCGTCGACTACGGCACGGCCTCGGACAATGGCAACAACCTCGGCGCTCCCGAGCTGACCACGAAAACTCTGCCGGTCGTCGGCACGACTGCTGAGCTGACCG
>JAAETI010000892.1 GCA_024228555.1 bacterium
GACGGGCGAGCCCCTCCCCGAGAAGGAGCACCACCACTTCACGACTTTCAGCGGCTACCCGGTATTCAACGCCGACCAGGTGGAAGGTGGGGCGGAGTGGGTGTTCGACACCTACGGCCTGGCTGAGGATGCCAGTGTCGAACCGATCGAGCACGCCGAAGCTTGGGTGGCCGCAACCGGAGCCACCATCATCCATGGTGCAGGTGGCGCCTCCTACCGCCCGACCGGCGATCTGATCAACCTCCCCCTGCGTGACAGCTTCGTCGATGCAACCGCCTACTACGCAACGGTTGCCCACGAGCTGGGCCATTGGACCGGAGCGGAGAAGCGACTGGCTCGGCCCGGCATCACCAAGACGGGAGCCGAGAAGACCAGGGCGGACTATGCCTTCGAGGAACTGGTCGCCGAGCTGACGAGCGTGTTCGTTGGCGCCACCCAGCTTGGGATCGCCATCGAGCCCCGGGAAGAGAACGCCCAGTACTTGGACTTCTGGATCCGCCAGCTGTCCGAGACCCCCAAGATCCTCTGGACGGCAGCGGCGGCGGCCAACAAGGCGGCCACCTTCCTGGCTGAGCTTCAGCCGGCCGAGTTCGAGCTGGAGCTGCCAGCGGCGGCTTGAAGTCAAGTCCTGCCTTGCAACATCTGTAGAGCAGGACTTGACACGCATGCTACACTTGATGCAAGACCCTCAACACCAGGAGCAACCCCCAGCATGGCCCTTACTCACTGCAACGTTGATCATCTCGATGAGTGGAAGATCGACGGCCGACTCAAGCTCACACCCGGACGGGAGTTCACCGTCCAAGGCATCCGAGGCCGGCTCCGATTCAGTCGAGCAGTCAAGCCCCACGATGGAACGCCAGCATGGGTCGAAGGATTCGATCGAGATGGACGGTGGCGTTCGATCCGCACCGAGCGAGTGCGAACCGTCCACACCAAGACCAAGACCACACCACCCCCGGGGATCCCCCCGAGAAAGCGACGCAAACGATGAACGAGGAGGGGGCTCGATGTCTGATCCGCTACAAGTGTTGCGAGGCGTGTCGAGCCCCGCTACAATCGATAATATGACCACCGACACCACCACCAGCACCGTCTACACCAGCACCGTCTACGCCTCCAACGTCGAGTTCACCCGGAAGCGCTTCGAGCGCTTGGCGGCCAAGGCCAGCCAGTTCGGAGTAGCTGGGCCCACCATCAGGGTTGGCCCCGTCACCGAGACCAAGATCCCCGTCTACAGCGACAGCGTGCACGTTCGGGATGTCTGGGTTGAGACCGTCGACATCAAGGTCACCATGCCGGCCAAGGTTGTCATCGGGGGCTGGAGGATTCTGGCCGCTATCGACATCGACGAAGATGGCAACAACGTCATCCGCTCGATCA
>JAAETI010000893.1 GCA_024228555.1 bacterium
CCAACACCCTCAACTCGTTGAACAACCTCGCCGCCATCATGGAGTCCCAGGGGGAACTCGACGCCGCCCGCCCCCTCCTAGAGCAGGCCTACCAGCTCCACCGGGAGCACCTGGGCGACACCCACCCCAACACCCTCGGATCGTTGAACAATCTGTTGTCCCTTCTTGCTGAGCAGGGCGACTCCGAAGCTCTGGAAGCCATAGCTGGCGACCTTGAGAGGACAGGGTTGCTCGATGACGACCGGGGCCGAGCTTCCTGAGTTATCCGTGGTGCCCGATAGCAAGGGGAGCAGATCTTGCACGAAGCACCGCACTGCGGTCACTACTCGCGTGCGGTGAAACGTCGGCGCACTCTCCCGTCCGACCCGACATCGACGACGCCTTGAGCGACCTAGAGCTATTGGCAGTAGTCGAAGGCTACGGGGTCCAAGAGTCAGGTGCTGTCGCCCGCCACAACAGGTAGGGACTTTGATCACCCCTCAGGGTCTGACTTGGCATGAGATGTCCGGTGCTGGCCGGTGGCTCTGCGCTCAGTTGAACCTGGGTCGTGGTCGATTGTCCAGCTGCGCCGATGGGGTTGGTGCGGTTGGGTCAGAGTGGTTTGGCTGTTTCCCAGATTGGTTGGAAGTGGCCTTGGATGATGTGGTCGAATTTGCCGCCGTGGTCGTCTCGGTGGACTAGTTCGGCGTAGGTGAGTGTTCCTCGCATCCCGTGTAGGTAGGGGCAGACGATGAGGTAGTCGTCGAAACGCATGAGTAGTAGTTCGTAGGCGTGTTCGGATCCTCGGAGTTCGGCGTTGTCGAGGCCTTGGAGGGCGGCTTTCCACATTGAGGCTGCGGTTTCGATTCCGCCGATGAGGTTGCCGACGGTGAGAGAGGTCCGCTGGGCTTCTAGTTCGTCGCGTTGTCGGACTGCGTCACCGTTGGGGTCGGCTTGGCAGATCCTGACTTTGAGCCCGGTGTCTTGTTCTTTGGCTCGGGCTAGTTGGTTGAACTGGGGATTCTGTTCGAGCCACCATCCGTAGCCTCCTCCGAGCATGTCGATATGACGGGTGGCCATGCCGAGTAGTTCTGACCAGGTTTCTTGGGGGATGCCGATGAGCTTGTCGAACTCGGCTTGGGTGCTGATGTCGGAGTGGTCAACCAGGTCAGG
>JAAETI010000894.1 GCA_024228555.1 bacterium
GAGCGCTGTCAAAACAGCCCCTCGATCGCAGTAGCAAGAGCATGGTCGGACTCGGCCACCCGGCCCGTGTAGTAGCGGCCTGCCACGGCTGGATCGTGACCAGCTCGCAGGGCCACCTAGTGAGAACCCAAGATCGTGGCCCCCTACGCCGCCGTGGATATCGGTACCTGTACGCAGCCCTAGTCGCATGCGTCGCACTCCTAGTGTTCAGTTGCGGAGAGGATGAGTCCGAGCCTGCATCACCGACCGCGGTCGAAGAACCGTCGGGGACTGGCGACGAGCTCGAGCTATTCGACGAGGGTTGGGAGGCGGTCGAAACTGACGAGCAAGGACTCGATGTTGACTTCGGTTTGACTATTTACGGCATGCCCGACGGCGGGTTCCTCGCTCTCAATGTGTTTAGTTGGGCGCTTCATGTATCACCGGACGGCAGGGAGTGGTTCGACGCCGACCCGCAGGGGTTGACCACGAAACCAGTCGGTTGGTTCACCCAGGACCCAATCGCTACGACCGATGACAAGGTCGTGTTCCCCAGTCTGAATCCACCGGGCGTCTGGATCGGTGATCCCCTGGCCGGCTCGTGGGACGTCGCCGCCGTGGACCTGACCCATCCGGATCAGAGGCTGCGCCCCCTCGCAGTCGCAGCCTCCGACCAAGAAGCCTTGCTGGTCGCTGCCGTGGGTACCGGGGACCCGCTCGAAGATCTCGACTTCGAGGTCGACGACTTCGCCGTCTGGGTGATCGACCTGGCAACCGGGACCTCGCAGCGACACCAGCTGCCCGAGAGCTTCACTCGCCTCGAAAGGACCGGTCCAGGACCCGATCAAGGTCCGCCGGGGTCCGGAGCCATCGCTGCCTGGGTTAGCGGTCGATGGCTCGTAGTCCCTACTTGGTGCAGTTGCTCCACCATCTACTCGTCGGTCGACGGTGAGACCTGGTCCGAGAGCGAGATGCGATGGTCGCCCAATGGCGATCCGGCCGACGCAGTTGACTCCGAGACCGGCGATGCCTGGTATCAGAGTGACGCTATGTTCACGGCAGGTGGGCGAGAAGCGATCATGATCTCCTACCGGGGAGGACTTCCCTACGCGTATTCAGAAGACGCAGGTACTTGGCTTGCTGTGGAGTCCGAGCTGGATGCTGAGTGGGGTGGCCTAACGGATTCCGTTGCGTACTCGGACGAGCTGGGATTCGTAGCGATTGGCGATGGTATCGGCAGCCTCTTGAGGATGACAGATGACAAGGTGTGGAAGTACGCAGGGAGTGCCCCCTCCGAAGTCCGCCATGTTACCTCTATCGCAGCGTCCAAGGACAGACTGCTCGCCATCACTGACACGGACCCGGGAACTGGTAGCTCAAGCAGCAGCCTCTGGCTGTGGATTGAATGACTCCTTTTCGATTTGGGGACATGTGCTAGCTTTGCTTTGCCGATATTCGATCATATCTAGCACGGCTTGACTGGGATTCAGAACGAACGGTTGGCGCTGATAAACCGGCGTCCTCGGACGGTCTGACCACGCCACAACGAGACCACTGACGGTGAAATGAGCGTTGCCAACTCCGCGGGAGAGCTGCCTGCCACCCTCGATGCTCCGCTACCAGCCTTCACCCACGTCTCAGCGAGTCTGCGTCCCGTAGCTGTCGCCAGTTCGACTGCGCATCCTCACCCCACGGTGGACTGCCGCTAGGTCTTGTAGAACCGACTCTGAAGCCACCCTCAGCTGGGACGTGCAGACCTATCGCGTCCATGGAGCGATGGTTGCCCCGCACCCGAGTAACCTCGTGCGGTCCCATCGGGGACTCGGTCATCTCGACGACAAGCGAGCCCTCAGAGTCGATCCACAGTCGGTGATCTCCATACTCCATCTGTAGGCGCTCGACCACGAACTGATTAGGTGGGTCATGGGTAATCTGAAGCGAGAGCATCCCTAACCCTGATCGCACCGAAATTGTGTTTGCGATTTCCTCGACGTCCCAAGAATCGGATCGCGCCTCCAGGTGGTTCCTCGTTATTCGGACAGCTTCTCGCTTGTCTGTGTCGAAGAAGCGTGCGCTGAGCAAGAAGGGCCCGCGCTCGTCTTCGGGTGGTTCGACCTTCAGGATGTCTACTCCGTAGATTGTCAGGAGGGACCCAACACCGATGAAGTAGTTGCTGCCAATGCGCACTTCGAGCGGATCGTTGTTCCAGTCCAGAGATGTCCATGGGCCATTGTGGGTAAGGCAGTGGGGTGACTGGTTGCTCGCAGCGACCATTTCGCTAGTTAGCCGCCTACGTGTTTTCTTGTCGTGGCAAGATCCGCAGAGAAGCGTGATGCCATCCGATCGGTGCTCGGTGCACTCTGAGAATTCTGGATCGAAGTGATCGTACTGGATCAAGATATTCCCGTCTCGAACGCAGCCGAAGCCAACCCGTTGCCGGATCTGGCGCTTGACGCCTGCAGGAATTTCCCTGGACAGGCCATGCTTGTTCGATGTCATGGTGAGTGGATGCTCGCTTCCGTCGACCCGGGCGTAGCTCGCCGGGAGGGAGCGTATCGACCATGCCGGGCCTCAGAGGTTGTACACCCACCGGATGTGCTCCCCTTGTCTACAGCGCAAACGCCGCCATCGGGACCACACGAAGCAACCGGCGTTTACGCTTGGGTGAGGCGCCCGGAAACGCGACTGCTCTCGGTAACGGTCGCTGGGTCCAATCGGATTGCCAGCCGACGGGCGGTGTCAGATCCAACATTCCTTCCAACAAACCTATTGCCATCAGGGGGAGCCTCACAGGACCAGATGGACGAGTCGACTCCCGTCCGCCAAGGTCACAACACTGCAAGCCACCAGGATGACGAACGTGAATGCCCTACTGACTAGGCTCATCGCTAGAGCGGTCCATCTCCGCTTGGAGAAGCCGCCACCTGATGACAGCGTAGGTCCGTGGGTTAACGCGCGCGGGCCATCTGACAAGCCCACTGTTCCAAGCTTCGCAGAGTGCGGCAAGGTTGGCGTCACTGGTCAGTTCAGTGGCTGATGGGCCGAGGGGCCCGGACACGCGACTGCTCTCGGTAACGGTCGCTGGGTCCAATCGGATTGCCAGCCGACGGGCGGTGTCAGATCCGACGTTCCTTCCAACAAACCTATTGCCATCAGGGGGAGCCTCCCAGGACC
>JAAETI010000895.1 GCA_024228555.1 bacterium
AGGCTTGCCGGAGGTCATGGAGCATCGTTCGGAGGTCGGAGAGATAGCTCTGCTCACGCGCCACTTCGACTGCTTGCTCGAGGAGCCCGATCGCGGTATCGAGCTCCCCGCGCCGGCGATGGACCAGGGCGATTTTCGACAAGCCGATGATCTGCCTCTGCTGATCGTCGAACTCAGTGGCCAGCGCGAGAGCACGGCGATGGTAATCCAGAGCTCGAGAGTAATCACCGAGAGCGGTCCAGGCTTCGCCCAAAGGAATGTAGACGTCGATAAGACGGATCCGATAGCCATCGAGCGTCAGGTAGATCTTGAGTGATCGCTGAAGGAGCTCGAGAGCACGTTCCGGCTCCCCCTGAGCCATAACGTGCTGGCCGAGGCTGCGCAACGCGCCGGCCTGTCTGCGCTCGTTACCGGACTCGATGGCAATCGCAAGCGCTTGTTGGAAGAACGCCTTCGCCTCATCTTCCTGTCCGAGCTCCTGATATATATTCCCCATGTTCTTGGAGGTCAAGGAGACGCCGACGAGATCGCCGGCCTTGTCATAGGCCTGGCGGGCCAAAAGGTACAGCCTTAGCGCCTCGACATGATCGCCGAAATTTTCGTGAGTAAGCGCTGAATTGTTGAGCACGTGGCCGATGCTTTGATGATCGCCAAGAGTCTCGTAGAGTCGGTGTGCCGTAGCGTAGGACTCGAGGGCCTGGTCATGCTCTGCCTGGTAGCGGTGGATGTCGCCCATCTTCTTGAAGGAAGAGGCGAGGGCACCAGTATCGTTGAGGTCTCGCGCGAGCTCTTCTGCTCGCCGGGCGGCTTCGAGCGCCGGGCCGAGATTCCGCTGGTTCGCGTAGGCACTCATAAGAGCGCTGGTCAGGATGAGCTCACGTTTTGGGTCGCCTACGGAGGGCAGGAGCGCCCGAGCTTCCTCGCCGAAGCTCACTACCCTGGTTACGCTTTTTCCCTTCTGCGCGAGCTCCGTGAGCTCCACCAGGAGCTCGAAGCGGTCGTGGCTTTGGGCCTCGGCGAGGCGTGCTTCGAGCCGCTCCATGCGGATCTCGGGCGGCTCTTCCTCCTGGGCCAGTGGCGGCGTCGCCCACAGGATCAGGAGCGCCAAGAAGACGGGTCGCGATCTCGACGGTGGTCCTTTGCTTGTCACCATTGCTTGTCACCATGTTCCGCCGGGTTGTAGGTGC
>JAAETI010000896.1 GCA_024228555.1 bacterium
ACGACCTTGAATGTTGCCGGAGGGCGCGCGTCGGCGCTCGTAGCCGATGACAGTCGCCTCTACATCGCGTCCAAAGCCATCAGCGCCGGCCTGCACATCTACGATATCGAGGCCGGAACGACCACGACCTTGTTTCCGGGCGAGGGCATGTCTTCCGTGGCGCTGAGCGTGGACGGTCGCACGCTCGAGGTCGTGAGCCGCGACTTGTTCCGAGTGAATCGCGTCGATCTCGCCACGCTCGCCGCCCTGGAGCCCGTGCAGCTGCCCGGCTTCCCTCGCGGGCATCACATCGCGGTGACGCCGTAGCAGGCTGCTGAATAAGCAGCCGACAACGTACCCGTTCCCGTTCCCGTACCCGTTCCCGACTTGATGGGAGATGTTGCAGAGCCGCAACCGCCTGCTAGTCCTGAAAGAAGCGAGATTTGGGGCGAAGTGGCGGACGGCAGCGCGAGGGGGGCTGAGAATCGCCGCCCGCGGTCGCGGTTGAGGCTATGCGAGCTCGAAACGTGGTGGCGTGCGACCGCGCGCGGCGATTTCAGCCCCCACCACCCACGTGGGGGGTTTGGATCTTCGCCGATCACGATCTGCGCACGTACGTGTGCAGCCGTGCGCCGTGCACGCTGAGCGCGAGCGCCGCTTTCGCGCTGAGCTACAAGGCTTGGAAGGCGAGCAGCAGCGGGTCGATGGTCGAGCGTGCACCCATCAGGCGCACCCACATCTGGCGTGCGCGTTTGATGAGCTGAGCGGGCACGAGCACGTAGTGCAGACGAAAGCGCTTCCACTCCCAGCGCGTGACTTCGTCGGGTAACACGAGCTGCGCGAGCCACTTGCCGATGTTCCAGGCGAGCCGAGCGATCTCGAGCCACGCGCTGTTGCCATCAAACTCGGCAACCGGCATCCGCCATGCGGCCAGCCCGCTCCCCATCTGCTCGATGAGATTCTCCTGATCACAGCGCTGGTAGGTGTGGTCGACGACCTCCTCGGGGGAGACGTCGTCGGGGAGATTGGTGACCACGTAGCGATAGCGATACGCATCGAAGAGGTGCTGCTGGCCTTTGAAGTTCTCGATGAGCTGGCGCCGCACGATCAGCCGATACTCGACGGGCGAGTCCGGCGGCTGGTACGTGGTCTCCGCGAGCCACTGTTTCACGAGGCGCATCTCCTTGTAGTTGCGTGCTCGAGCTTGCTGGCTGCGGTGGTTGCGTTTCTTGGCGCGAGCTCGACACTTCGCGCCCTTGTTGCGCCGATGTTGTTCATGCTGTCTCGCGGCTCGTGTCCGAAACGGCTTGAATGCACTCTCCGGTAGCGCTGTGGCCTGTTCGGGCCTTCCCGTATGAGCGCGGCCAACGAAAGCGAAGTAGGCATCGTAGTGCTCGACGACCTCACGCAGAGCCTGGCTATCGAAGGCGCTGTCACCTCGCACGATCACGTTGCGAAATCGGTCGACCACACGTGGCAACACCTCGTGCATGACATCGCCGGTACCGTCTGCCGAATTCGCGCACCCGGCGCGATTGACGATGGCGAGGCACTCCCCTGTTGCGGCCATCGACACCACGAGCGGGTGGTACGACCACTGCCCTTTGTACGAGTAGTCCGCCCCTTGCTTCTGCACCCCGCAAAGCGGCTTGATGTGACTGTCTACATCGACCACAGCCCATTCGCGTTTCCGACGTCGTCGACCGTTGCGCGGTGACAGCGACTTCCAAACGCGGGCCTGCAATTCATCATTGGCTCGCCGTAGCCCGCCGAGCGCACCAGGATTGGCCGAAGGCTCGAAGCGCCGAAGAAAGTCTCCCGCTGTCGTCGGGTCAGGAAGACGGCAAGCACCGAGCATCCGGAGCACCGCCTCGTCGCCTTGCAAGTGCATCATGTCTTCGAGACACGTGCCGCCCACGTACAGATTCATCGCCTGCGCGAGCACATGATCCGACTCGTGATACGGCAGGTGCAGCTTGAGCACCTCGACGTGCTCGTCGATGTGCGGCGCCACACGGAATCGCCGACAGAATTGCTCGAACAAGGCGAGCCCACCGAAGCGCGTGACCGTTGCGCGGGTCTCCGACTCGACATGCAGCTTAGGCATGCGCATCACCGGCCCTGCACGCTCAGGCCATGGCAGCTCCTCGTGGGGGACACTTGTGCCGGAGTTGACGTGACTGGCGCGTGGAGCAGGCTTAGGCTGTTTCATAGGAGAGCACGTTTGATGAAGATCGTTGGACTGGTCTCCGTTAGACGTGCCTCCTTCTCACAAAGTCACTCCAAGCGGCGTTCTCTCGAAGAAAGAGAAGCCGCCGAGGCGCGTTGCCGCGCCCCGGCGACGGGGCCTCAAGAATGCCGCTTGATGAGGCCTGTTAGCAGTGCACACAACCGATCGGCTAGGTGAAGACCCGCCATCATCTGCTCTTCGGTGATGAACTTGTACCGATGGAGCCGCTCGAGGTGGGCTGCCACCTCACCGGCTTCGCCGCGTGCTTCGACGAAGCGCTGGCGCTTCTGCTTTGGCGTGAACCGATTCGCTCCTTCGGCGATGAGCGCTTCAGCTCCGGTGGCTGCCCGGACGATTTGGTCGACCATCTTGTGATGGCCGCGAGGGATTTGCGGGGTGATGTGCATCACCAGATCCGCGAGGTCGCGGGCGACCAGGTACGCACGAAGTTTGTAGTGAGTGAATTGGAAGGTGTGATTGGCCATCTGGCTGCTCCTTGTTTGAGGGTTTTGCCCCTTCCAGGCGCAGGATCCGTGACAGCGCCAGCTCGCTTCCTCCACGTCGGAGCGCGATGCTCACCCTCTTCACGAGGAGTCGACTCGCCACCTTCCACCTGGCGCTGGCGCGGAGCGTGCGCCATTGGGGTAGAGCCCTCAAACAAGGAGCGGCCAGATGGCGCCGCAGCGACAACGCGACGCGCTGGGGAACGTCGCCCGCGCCACGTGGTCGGGACCGTCGGCGTGCGGGAGCGGGTGCGGGTGCGCGTTGCCCCACGACCACCCGCACCCGCACGCGCACCCGGCCCCTTCCGACCACCAGCGCGGGCTCGATCGCATTCACTTGGGCACGCGGCACGTAGGCCACCTAGAGCCCCCTGCCGCCGCGTCTAAGCGCAAGCCGCTTCGGCCGCTCTTACTTGAGGACTAGTGCATCGATTCTATGGAATCGATGACTGGCAGCACAGCCCGCCGAAGGTTCAGATCTCGAGGTATGGGCTGATTGAGCTGTCTTCACCCATCTTGAGACAGCTCAATCAGCCCATCAACTCGATGGAACCGCGTAGCGATTCTATCGAATGGACGGGTAGCGAGTGTGTGCCTAGGCAGAGCGTTAGACTCGGAGCACGGGCAAGCTTTGCTTGCCCTTGGCACCCGTCGTTTCCATGAAACCACTGCACGAGCGCGGACCCCCCA
>JAAETI010000897.1 GCA_024228555.1 bacterium
CGAGGCCAAAGCCATCGAGCCGGGCCGCGAGCTCGGGGCGAGCTGTGACCAGCTCGGCCAAGGTGATGTTCGGATCAATGCTAGACATGGTGGGTCACTTTCTCTCGTGGGAGGAGATCTGGTTCGGGTGATGGATGTCCGTGTGGCCATGCGGGTCTGTCGGACTCGTTGGCGTCGTAAGATTCGGAGTCGTGAGGTTTGAAGTCATGATGTGGGCACCGTCGCCGCCTCAGCGACCGTCGTCACCTTCAGCTGGTCGAGGAGGTGGGACCGAGCCTCGAGCCACGGCCCATGTAGCGCACAGGTCCCGCCATGATTGCAGGCCCGATCGGCCAACACGCACCGTCCGGAATCGGTTGGACCTTCGATCGCTTCGATCACCTCCAACAATGACACCTCGGCCAGATCGACGCTCAGGGAGTAACCACCGCTCGGTCCCGCCTCCGATCGCACCCACCCGGCTCGTACCAACGGGGCCAAGACATGGGAGACGAATCCTGAAGAGCTCCCGACTGCCCTCGCCAATGCCGGACCCTTCATCCGTTTCTGGTTTGCAGCCAGTGTCTTGAGCGACCGGACGGCCAGATCACTCTTGCGCGTAACTTCTAGTCGCATAGTATAAGAATACTCAGAATATGAAGAAGGGCAACACTGGTGTTCCGAGATGACACGGAAATCAACTCGTTCACCATGAGCGAAAGCCACCAGGGTGCTGGCCTTCCCCGTCAGGCCTCGACCGCTCGTCGGGTTGTGGAGGCCCATCGACAGAGCCGGATCGGGCTCACGGTCGCTCTGACGTTCCTGGCAGCCGCCGCCATCGCCGCTATCGCGCCCCATGACAGCGGCGCTTGGCTCCCACTGCATCTGTTCCTGGTGGGATCGCTACTGACCGTGATCTCATCGGTCACACAACTTCTGGCCGTGACATGGTCCGCCTCACCCGCCCCCCGCCGGGCTCTGGCCCGAGCACAACTAGCCTGTCTGGGCGTTGGAGCCGTCCTAGTCGCTGCCGGCCGCGAATCGAATGCAGATGCCGTAGTTGGGGTTGGCGGTGCTGCCATTGTTGTTGCGCTTGGGATACTGGCCGCGATCCTGTGGCGGATCCG
>JAAETI010000898.1 GCA_024228555.1 bacterium
AACACATCGATACCCCTCGCTCGGAGCCACGAACCTTTCCACCGCTGCGCGGCGACTACCGCCAGTGATGATGAGTTATGACGGCAGCACAGAACACAGCATTTCAGGCGGGCTCCGGTTTTACCCCGGCGACCCTGCTTACTGGTATCGCGTCCGTCATCCTGGTGCTCGCCTTCATCTGGGTCATTTGGGTAACGCTGGGCACCTTCCGTGCCTGGCAGAACGGGCAAGTCGTTTTGTTCGATGTGATTTGGAGCACGCTACGCGCCAGCATCGTGCTCATGGTGTTGGGTTTTTATCTGCGGTAATGGCCATGGGTCGGTACCGCATTGGTTCGGGGGCGTCCCCGGTATTCACAACAGGGGGCAACCCCTGTTACCTCGGAGAGAAAACAATGATGAAGAAAACAGCAAAGCGGCCCACATCTGCAATGGGGTTGCTCGCCATATTTGCAACACAATCGGTCTGGGCGGCGTTGCCTACCCCGGTAGCACCCAGTACCGCGCCGGCGGCCGGTGACTGGATCGCGCTCATTTCGGGTTATATCAAGGATGGAGGGCTGGTGCTGGGGCTGGCGATTGCCGTGCTCGGCTTCCTGTGGGTCGCCTATCTCGGATTTGCCAAGTTCAACGAAGCCCGTCAAGGCAAGGCGGAGTGGGCTGAGGTCGGTGTGTTGGGCATTGTCGGTGCGATTGTGTTGATCTTTGCCAGCTACCTGCTGACTGAAGCCGCGGGCGTCATCTAACCGATGTCCGAACGCGACGACATTCTAGCCGATCGACTCAATGTGGAACCGGTGATCTTTAAGGGCTGCTCGTCGTCGGAACTGGGCATCATCGTAGGTGTGGCCGCGCTCGTCTGGTTACCCGTTAGCCTCCTCCTGGCGGGTTTGATGGGCGCGGTCACCATGGGGTTCGGCATGGCCGGTGTTGGTGTAGTCGGTACCGCGATCGTGATGGCGGACCTGTTCCAGCGCCTGAAACGGGGTCGCCCGGATGGCTACTACCAGCAACAGCTCAGCATCTGGTTGTCTGACCATGGTTTGCGCCACTCGCCATTCATCCGGCGTAGCGGATCCTGGGACATCGGGAGGAGAAGTGCTCTACCCAAGTGATAATTACGGATTCAGCGTCCCTGTGGTGTTCCGCAGCAAGGCGCTGTGTGAAGGCAATGGCTATTCCATTGTCGAGCACTGGAACGCAGCTGTGGGACACCACAG
>JAAETI010000899.1 GCA_024228555.1 bacterium
TACACATCGACCTGACCACAGACTCCACAGGCGCCGCAGAAGCGGCCCCGTCCTTGGCTGCGCGAGCTTTCGGGCTCGCTCCACCGTGACGGGCAAGGGTCTATGGATTTTGTGGACAGCTCGAGGACTGGATTGGTCGTTGCTGAATGCCGCGGCCGTTGACACTGTGTTCCGCATCCATTATTGATAGCATGAGCAGTGACGAAAAACCGCGGGTCGGATAATGTGGATTGCAACGGTCAGAAATCTGCCGGCTTTATGAAGGACCAGCGTCGGTGACGCACTCGCACAGGGCGCAACGCTGGGTCGGGCATGCCGATCTGGATGCCTTCTATGCCAGCGTCGAGCAGCGTGACTGCCCGGAGTACCGTGACCGTCCGGTGGTGGTCGGTGCCCTGCCCGGCCACCGTGGCGTGGTAGCTGCGGCGAACTATCGGGCCCGGGTATTCGGCATCCACTCAGCCATGCCGATTGCCGAGGCCTACCGCCGCTGCCCGGATGCGGTCTATCTGCGTCCCGACATGGCCAAATATTCTCGTGTCTCCCGGGAGATATTCCAGATCCTGGAAACCATCGCTCCGGTCATCGAACCCGTCTCGGTCGACGAGGCCTATATGGATCTAACCGGACTGGAGAAACTCCTCGGAACACCCGAGACCATCGGGACCGAGATCAAGCGCCGCATCCTGGATGCGACCGGACTCACCGTTTCGGTAGGCATAGGCCCGAACCGGCTGATCGCAAAACTGGGATCCGAA
>JAAETI010000900.1 GCA_024228555.1 bacterium
GTAGTCTTGGCTACGGCGACGTTCTGGAGACCAGTAGCCTGTTCGTCCGGAACCTGAAGGCCGGTGATCGAGAAACCCACCGGAGTCACGAACCAGTAGCCACGCGTCTGGCTGGAGCTACTGAACGTGCGGGAGAAAGCCAGCATCGGGATCGTGTCGACCTCAATCGTATTCGTCGCGACCTCACTGTGAGCTGCGTTCGAGGCCGTCAACGTGACCGTCACGATGCCTGGAGCGGTGTAGGTGAAATTCGGGTTCTGCACGTTGGAGTCAACCATGCCGTCACCATCGAGGTCCCAGGCCCATGCCGTCGGGTTGCCGGTCGAGGTATCTGTGAAGGCAACGTTCGAGCCACTGGAGACCGCGTTCGCCGAAGCCGTGAAGCTCGGCGTTAGTCCATCAACGATGACAAGGCCGATCTCGGTTTGCGTCGAAGAGTTCGATGCGTTCGAAACCGTCAACGCGACGCTGTACTTGCCGGTCGCCATGTAGGTGTGGCTCGGGCTCTGCACATTTGAATCGATGACTCCATCGTTGTCGAAGTCCCACTCGTAGAGAGTGATCGCGCCAGTCGAAGCGTCGGTGAAGGTGACTGCGAGCGGTGATGGGCCGCTGGTGTTTGCTGCGGTGAACACGGCTTGGACAGGATCGGCTACAATGTAGTCAATCTTGGTCGTGGTAGCACTCGGGTTTGAGGCGTCCGTCACGGTCAGGGCGACAGAGAAGGTGCCACCCATGTAGGTGCTGCTCGGGTTCTGTGCGTTAGAATCGACGATGCCATCGTTGTCGAAATCCCATGCCCAGGTAGCCACACCAAGCGGATCAGAGCTGAGGCTACTGTCGGTGAAAGTGACGGCGAGCGGCGACACGCCAACAGTCGGCGTGGCCGAGAAGAGAGCAAAGAGACCAGTGGTTGGCGTGTAGGTCACACCGCCGTTAAAGACGCGCGGGTTCCAGAGCCGACCCGAGGGGGTGGTCACCGAACCGAGGTCGATCTGCAGGTCCGCGTTGCTGTAGCTCTGGTTGGTTCCGTCGCCATCGGTGTAATGCAAGCCAACGCCATTGAGCAGGATCTTGACGCCGTAGACGCCGGGATTGACAATGAACGGTGTGTTCATTGTCGCAACGGTCGGCACGCCAAAGCCATTGGAGACGAAGGAGGCCGAAGAAGAGACCAATGTCCAA
>JAAETI010000901.1 GCA_024228555.1 bacterium
AAATTATGCACGTGGCCGGCGTAGTGGGCTTCGACCGCATAGCGCTCGAATAGACCAAGCAGCCAGGACCGGCCGGGCTCGTCGGTGGCATCGCAGTGCTGGGTCTCGTCGGGGCGCGACAGGTACAGCGGGGAGTGCGAGGACATGAAGATACGTCGCCCCTGGTTTTCTCCGAGCAGGGCTTCGAGCCATTGCCGTTGCGACTCCTCGCAGGGCAACCCTGAGTTGACGATCATGCCGCTGATAATCACGAACAGGCAGGCCTGGTGTTCGAAGGAATAGTAATGCGTCTGAAACTGGCTTTCGTACTCTGCGATCTTGTCATCGCTGACGGTTGCCCGAGCCTCCTGCGGACCCTGACCGGGAAGCGCCTTCTCACCGATGTCGTGATTGCCGGCCACCAGGTAAAGCGGACAATCGAGGTTTTCGTAGAGCCTGTGAAAGCGCTCCGCCGAATCCTCGTAGGCCGGGCTTCCGGGCACCGGGTGAACAATATCGCCAAGGTGGACGACAAAGTCCGGTTTCAGGGAATTGAGCCGATCGACCACATAGCGTGAGCGCGCCGCGCCAAGTTTGATGGTGTCGATATCAAAGCCGCTGATGGCCATGGCCTCCGCCTCGGTGACATGCGTGTCCGCGATCACGGCGAAGGTAAAGAGACGTTGCCCGGTAACCATAGTTAAGTGTCGTGTGCTGTAGGAGTGAGCGACGCGGGCTTGTCGAGCCGACGCCTGCTGTTACCAATGTGCCGGGCGCGCAATGAACACGCCCGGCATAGATAGCGACCGGACTACAAACCGAGTTTTACTTCTTCCCAAAGATCGACGTACTTCTGGTCGTACTCGGGCGGGATCGGTTTCAGGATGCCACGCGCGAGGAATGCCATGGGATCGCTCAGACCTATCTCGGCGACACGC
>JAAETI010000902.1 GCA_024228555.1 bacterium
CACGCCGTCGGTAGCCACGATCTCGATTGCGGCCAGGTGAGCGGAGTAGTCGTCGTAGCGATCGAAGTCGACGCCGTCGACACCGAGCTGGTCGCTCGGCATGATGTCTTTGACCGCGGTGTATATCCATCCTCGGAACCGGCCGTACTCCAGGAATAGCTGCTCGTAGCCGGCCCTTGGATTGCGACCGATCGCGACCGTCTGCACCTCAATCCGCCCAACCTGGACATCTCCGGCGGCCTGGCTCTCCGGTGCCATCGAATCGTCTGGCAATCCAATAGCCGTCGTATCTCGGCGCAACGTGTTCACGGAACCAGTCCAATCGTGCTCTAGGCCCGACGTCGGTCGTCCGAAAACGTCGCAGACCTGGAGCTTGGGCGTGGCCTTTGGTCCAGGGCGATGAAGGGAGCGGCGGTGCGGCGGATCTGTGGTGCTTTGCGGTGCCGTTAAGCCTACGCCAGCAACTTCAGCATGGTCCATTTGGATCAGGTGCGGGGGTTCCAGCACAACAAATCCTCAAACAAGGGTCGTCGTCGGTCGATCAGTGAGGAGTGTTGTTGCGGTCTCCTTGGACCATTCCTGTTTGTAGTGGAGCGGTGGCGTTGGTCGCCGTCATCGACCAGGGAGATATTGGCGGTTATGCCATTCTCAGTTGGTCGATCTTCGCCACGGTCCTTCTGTACCTGAGCAGCCGTCGCCATGTAGGCAAGACCCGACGTTTCATGAACGGCATCGTCGGCTGCGCCGTCTTGATGTGCGTCGGTTTCGTGGTCAGAGGG
>JAAETI010000903.1 GCA_024228555.1 bacterium
ACAGCTGAAGATCTAGTATACGACTGGTCCGAACTTCTAGAGAGAGTAAATCGAATACAGACCATGCTTCCTTCTCCCGACTGATGGTCCAAGCGGCTGCTTCTGGCCGAGGCTGTGTGAAAACTCTGTAACAATTATAATCGTACTTTCCATTCGGGAAGTGCGCTATGAGCAAATTCATCGAAGGTCTGGATCGTAGCCAGGGCACCTTGTTCCCCGAACGACTCGACGATTACGTCGAAGAAGAGAACCCGGTACGGGTGATCGATGTGTTCATCGATGACCTGGATATCTCAGGTCTGGGCTTCAAGGCAGAACCCGCGGCAACCGGCCGTCCCGGCTACCACCCGAAGATGATGCTGAAGCTGTACGTGTACGGTTACCTGAACCGGGTGCAGTCCTCGCGCCGCCTGGAGGTGGAAGCACAGCGCAACATCGAGCTGATGTGGCTGACCGGCAGGCTGGCACCAGACTTCAAGACCATCGCGGACTTCAGGAAGGACAACCCAGAGGCGATCCGTCTGGTGTGCCGCGAGTTCGTGATGCTGTGCAAGAAGCTGAACCTGCTTAGTGAGAAGTTGGTGGCGATCGATGGCAGCAAGTTCAAGGCGGTAAACAGCCGGGATAAGAACTTCACGCGAGCCAAGATGAAGCGCCGGCTGCGGGACGTGGAGTCAGCCATCGAGCGCTACCTCGCTCGGCTGGACGAGACCGACCAGACCGAGCCGCCACCCGATGATGCCAAGACCCTGCAGGACAAGGTGGCCAAGCTCAGGGAGGAGATGGCCCGGCTAAAAAAGCTCGAAGTCCGGATGCTTGAGGCACCGGACAAGCAACTCTCCCTGACTGACCCTGATGCACGCTCGATGAAGTGCCGCGGCACGGGCGTGGTGGGCTACAACGTACAGAGCGCGGTGGATGCCAAGCACCACCTGATCGTTGCACACGACGTCAGCAAGGTCGGTAGTGACCGTCAGCAACTATCGAAGATGGCGAAGCAGGCCAAGGCGACACTGGGTACGGAGAAGCTGACGGTGGTGGCCGACAAGGGTTACTACAACGGCGACGAGCTGCGCGAGTGCGAACTCTCCGACATCACCGCCTATGTGGCCAAGCCGAACACCTCGCCGAACAAGGCCAAGGGGTACTTCGACCGCAGTCGCTTCAAGCACATCAAGGACGATGACGAGTACGAGTGTCCGGCCGGGGAACGGCTAACGTACCGGACCAGCTACACCGCTGATGGCAAGAAGATCCGGCGCTACTGGAGCTCGGCGTGTGGAAGCTGCGCGATCAAGGCGCAGTGCACCAACGGCAAGGAGCGTCGTGTTAGTCGCTGGGTGCACGAGGATGTTCTTGAACGAGCCGCGAAGCGGCTGCGGCGAAGACCCGAGGTGATGCTCGCCCGTCGCTCACTGGTCGAGCACCCGTTCGGCACGCTGAAGTCGTGGACCAGCTCAAATCACTTCCTTACGAAGCGATTATCGGGCGTTAGTACCGAAACCAGCCTTCAAGTCCTGGCCTACAACATGAAACGAGCAATCAACCTGGTAGGAACAAGAAAGATCATGGAGACGATCGGTCCATAGGATCGTTTGTCTCGAAAAAAGGACTCGGATATCGTCGACTAAACGGGACACGTCGAGAATATCGACTGCTGTAACCCAGTCAGCGGCGAGTTATCACACAGCCTCGGCCA
>JAAETI010000904.1 GCA_024228555.1 bacterium
ACGTGGCCGACACGTTTACGTTTATTGATGACGGGCCCCCCAATTTCTCACCCGGAGTGGCGTTGACCTATCAGGCCGCCTGGAACACCCCGTTGGTAGGGTTGCAAGATGGGGAGACATATTACGTGATCGCGCCCGACGGCTTGCCCGCCGACACGATTCGGGTGAGTCTCTCTCAAACAGGTGCCTTATCCAGTGACGGCACCAGCAACCTGGTGCGGTTTCATCTGGGCTCGCTCACCCCGGGCGGCACGCACTATTTAGGCATAGAGGGTTTGGGGATTACCCAGCCCGGGGCGAGCTTATTGGTGGGCTCTCAGTCCACGGGGATCCCCACGTTTAATCCCACGCAATTGGATGGGGAGGATGGCTTTGCGGTGAGCGGGGTGGAGGCGACTGACCAGGTGGGCGCGGTGGTGACGGGAGTCGGCGATCTCGACGGGGACGGCTTTGATGACTTCGTGGTGGGCGGGACGACGCCCTACTTGGTGTATGGCTTCCACGATCCGGACACGGGCAATTATCCGATCGATGATCCGCGGTTGGCGGGCGTGCCGATCACGGTAGGCGGCGGAGTCGTCGGCCGGGTGGGCGACGTGAACGGCGATGGCTTCGATGATCTGGTGGTGGGTGATCCCACGTTCAATGGTGGGGCGGGGGCGGTGTCGATTATCTTGGGCGGGGCCGAGCGGTTCACCGACGCGATTGACGTGGCCGATGCGCGGATCTTTGGGGAACAGACGGGGGATCAACTGGGAGCCTCCCTTGTCGGGGCGAACTTGAACAACGACCAGTTTGATGACCTGGTGCTTGGGGCGCCGGGCGCGCAGGATGGGCAGGGCCAAGTCTATGTGTTGTTTGGGATGGAGATGGAACCCGGGGTGGCCGGGACCTTTTACGATTCCGGCCAACTCTCGGGTGTTGACGCGGCCATCAGCTATATTGCAGACAATGACAGTGACGCCATGTTTGTTTCGACGGAACTGAATTACCCCCGCAATAGTAACCAGCTCAGTGACGCCAACCTGCTCTCCACCTACCTGGAAGAGGACGCGGCCAGCTTGAGCGGGATGGATGCGAGCAGCCTGGATGGTTCGGTGTTCACGTATGACGGGTTTTTGGTAGTGCACGCGGCTGGTGAGTACCAATTCAAGATGGGCTCTGACGATAACGGACGTTTGATCATTGATGGCGACGTGGTGATCGATCAAAACGTGACGTTCAAATCACCCGCGGTCTCCTACACGTTTGACGCCCCGGGCAATTACGCGTTCTCGCTGGTGCACAACGAGAAAGGCGGCAGTACGGGCGTCAAACTCCAAAGCAACCTCTCTGGCACTCTGACGCCCCTGACGTCGGAGTTCCTGGTCACCGCGACCTGGGATCTGAGTCAATTGGATGGGACCACCGGGTTCCTGCTCGACGGGGCCGCGGCGGATGCGGAATTGGGCATGGCCGTGGGGGCGGCGGGCGATGTCAATGGCGATACGATTGCGGATGTGATCGTAGGGTCGCCAGGGGCGGATGCCGCGTACCTGGTGTTTGGGAGCACGAGTCCCTTCACGGCGAATGTCGAGGTGAGTGAATTGACCGGCAAGGGCGTGGGGGCCACGCTGCAGGGCAGCCCGGGGACTCAGGCTGGGAGCTCGGTCAGTGGCGCGGGGGATGTCGATGGCGATGGGTTGGATGAGGTCATCGTTGGCGCCCCCGGGGCGGCACCCGATGGGCGAGTGGGAGCGGGCCAGGCCTATGTGGTCTTTGGGTCGACGCAATCGTTCCCGAGCACGATCGATCTCACGATGCTGGATGGCACCGATGGGGTCGTGTTCAATGGCGTGACCGCGGGCGATGGCAGCGGCACGGCGGTAACGGGGGTGGGGGATCTCACCGGCGATGGGTTTGCCGATCTGCTCATCGGAGCGCCGTTTGTGGAGCTGGATAATCAGGCGGAAGTGGGGGTGGCCTATCTGGTGTTCGGCAGCGAGACCCTTGGAGATCTCTCCGGGCAGGCGTTCACGGATTTGGGCACTCAGGTGTTGGCCATCACAGGCCCCGAAGCGCAGGCCCACCTGGGGGCCACGATGGCAGCTCTGGGGGATATCAATGGCGACGAGGCCCCCGACTTGATGGTCGGTGCGCCGGATACGTCGGGGGGACAAGGCCGGGCCTATACTGTTTTCGGGATCGACCCTAATGCCTCACATCTGTTGATCATCGATCTGTCGGCCCCCAGCACGGGCGGCATCCAGAAGTTCGAACAGAACGCAAAAATCCTGAAGCCGACTCCGCTGGCCGGTCGGCCCGAGGTCATCGCCTGGGGCTCCGAAGGGTCGCTGGTTGGCGGGATCGGGGCCAATGTGACGGCGACGCTCAAACCCTCGGTCCGGGCCTTCATCGGGGCGACGGACTCGGCGCAAACGGTCACGAATGCGGATATCACCGCGGACGGAGCGGTGTTTATCGAGGCCTTTTCGGCCACGGATGTCAAAGCAGACGCCATCGGGAACTCGTTCGCCCTTATTCTAGGTGCCGGGAAGGTGACGAGTACGGTCAATCTCCAGAACCAAGGCAGTGATTCGCAAATGGTGCATGCCTATGTGGGCAGTAAGGCGCAGGTCACGGCCAAGGGGGGTGATTTCACCTTAGTGGCCGAGTCGCATGATACGGTAGACGCCAGTACCACGGCCAACTACGGGGCTCTGATCGCAGGCGGCTTAGGGGAAACGTCGACCACGCTGGCCCGCACCACCTTGGCTAAGATCGGCCCCGGCGCCACGGTCACGGCCGAGGGAGATGTGCAACTCCAGGCGTTGAAGACGACGAATCTGTTGGCCACCGCCACCTCCGCCGAAGGGGCGATCATCGGGGGGGCGGAGGCCAAGGTCACCGCCAACCTGGGGAAAGAAGAGGCCAAGGTCACCGCCAACCTGGGGAAAGAAAAAGCGCCGACCGTGAGAGCGCAGATCGATGGGAACGGGACAACAGTCACCAGCCAGAACGGGGAGAACGGTGTGGTCCTGACCGCCGGCAATTCGTCCCAGGATTCGCTGACGTTGGAGGGGACGTCCTGGAGTGCCGGGGGAATTGGTCAGGCCAAGACGACGACCGATCTGACCCTGAATGAATTCGCCCAAGTCTTTACCGTGAGTCCGTCCACCCTCAGTGGGGCCCAGGCCACGCTCTCGGCCACGTTGGGGTGGGATGAGGTCAAGGTGACCTCCAGCGCTCGCACTCGGAGTCTTATCGGCATTCCTGTTGCCAAATCCACGCTGGAAGGGACCGTGGAATCCAAGGTGACGCACAACGCGAGCGGCATTGATTCTGTCGCCATCACGGAAGCGACCGATAATTTGAAGGATACGGCGACGGTGAAGCAAAAGAAACAGTTTACGATCTTTTGGGCTAGTCCAGAGGTCAAGAAATCGAAAGGCTCCAACACGATTACGGTCCTGCCGATGCCGCAAAACGCCAGCCCCCAGGTCTCCGAGGTGAGTGTGGATGCCACGGCCGCAAATATCGCCACGCAAGGTGATCTCGTCACGTTGACGGCCCGGTTCACGGACGAGGATCTTCTGGATACGCACACGGCGCGGGTGGACTGGGGCGATGGCCGGACTTCCGAAGACATCCTGATCGAACTCGACAACGACATCTTCTCGCTCACGGCGACGCATGCATACGGCGACGGCGGCATCTATCCGATCACGCTGATCGTCACGGACCAAGATGGCCTGGTCGATGAGGTGGCCACGACGGCCCACATCTCCGGATCCGGCGTGGTCGATGGGGTGTTACACATCATCGGCACGAACGAGTCCGACACCATCGAGATCACGGACAGCTTCGGCGTGCCGCAGGTGCAATCCAGCATCGATGGGTATTTTCAACCGGACATTCTGGTCGACTCCATCCTGATCCGGACGTTTGAC
>JAAETI010000905.1 GCA_024228555.1 bacterium
CTGGAGCGGGTTTGGTTTGTTGGGTGCACGATGACCGACGTGGGGTTGCGGGAGCGCGCCAGGGTTTGTCGCGGTGCTGGAACAGCTCCCCGGTCAGGATGGATGCACTAGGTTCGGGGTCTTGCGTTGCCGCTGACTTCGCGCGACAGGATCCGTGTTCTTTCAAGCAGCTTTTGAGAGGGTTGCTGGCCTTCTTTGAGGAGGCTTTCGTCGATGACGATGCCACGGAAACCGAAGCGAGTATTGACTCCAGAGCAGAAGTACGACTTGTGGGTGCGGATGCTGTCGGGGCAACTCAGCCAGGCCGATGCCGCGGCAGAGGTTGGGGTGGACCGGACCACGGTGACCCGGTTACGGGCGGTTGCTCGCGATGGGGCCATCGCCGCGTTGTCAGCTTCCAAGCCGGGCAAGCCAAAACAGTCCCGGGCCGAACGAACCAGGATCGCCGAGCTCGAAACCGAGGTCGCCCGCTTGCAGTCCACGATCGTGGAACAAGCGGTCGAGTTGGCGTTGCTGCGGGGAAAAACGTCTTGGGGATGAACGGCCCGGTCCCCAACCGCGTCACCGGGGCCGACAAGACCGCGTTGTTGGACCTCATCGCAGTTGGGGTCGATGCCGGCTGGACAGCATCAAGAGTGTGCGCGGTGCTGGAGTTGGAACGACGGCGGGCCTGGCGATGGCAACGACTCCAAGACGCCGGTGCATCCCTGGACGACGGCGCACCGGGCGGGAACCCGGTCCATGGGCTCCTCGATTGGGAAGAGGCCGAGATCCTGGGCTTGTTCGAACAGTGGGCTGATGTTGACCGCTCCCATCGCAAGCTCGCTCATCGTGGCTCCTATGAGGACCGGGTATGGGTCTCACCCTCAACCGTTGACCGGGTCCTGGCCCGTAACGGCCTCGTTTTGGCTGGTGAGACACGTGCGGGGCGTTCGGTGAAGACACCATGGCCTGATTGGTGTGAATGGCGACCGAACCAGTTGTGGTGCTGGGACGCCTCACAATTCGAGGCTTGCACAGCCTCGAAGTACGCCTACGGGATCATCGACCTTGTGTCCCGGAAATGGGTCACGGTCACCCTCACCGGCGAGCCCACATCGGTCGCAGCCCGAGTGTTGTTCCTCAAGGCCCTCGAGGCCGAAGGGCTCCTCACCGACGAACTCCGGCATCGTCTCAGCGATGCTGACGCCGAACCACCCACCGATGATTCAGTGCCGTTGCTGTTAGCCATCAGCGACAACGGGACCGAGATGAAAGCAGGCGATACCCGTCGGTTCATGGCCCTCTGCTCGATCGCTCAGCACTTCGGACGCCGGTCAACCCCAACTGACCAAGCTTGGATCGAGACGCTGTGGGGTCATATCAAACGAGAACACCCCCACCTCATGTCGATCACCGACCCCGCCGTGCTTGCCACCGAGCTGGAACGGATCCGGGTCCACTACAACAGTGTCCGGCTCCACGAAGGAATCGGCTACGTGACCCCCGATGACGAACACTGCGGTCGAGGTGACCAGATCCGGGCTGCCCGCACCGCCGGCCTCCAACAAGCCGACCAACAACGCCGAACCTGGCACCGCCAACACCGACCATGACCACCCGACCTACACTCACCAACAACAACCAGCCAGCCGACCCCAAAAGCGGTCTGAAACAACCGGCCAGTTGTCGCGCGAAGTCAGAAACACCTC
>JAAETI010000906.1 GCA_024228555.1 bacterium
GAACCGGACGCGAACTTTGTTCTCTGCAAGCTCGTCGGCGGTTCCGCCACAGGGCCGCAGATCGCCCGGCGCATGTACGTCGAGCACAACATCCTGGTCAAGGACTGCGCGGCCAAGAGTATGCCCGAAGCCGATCGTTATCTGCGGATCGCGTCGCGCACGCCGGAGGAGAACCACCAACTCGTCAGGGCTCTTGCGGCTCTGCTATAGGCCGTAGCTACGACGCAACACCGAAGAGGAAGAGGATATGGAAGCAAGCGACGAAGAGAACGCTGCCCTCATGGAGCAAATAATGAAGACGATCCCTCCGATGGACCTGGGAAATGGAGAGAAGCTGTTAGGGGAGGCGAAGCAGATATTCGACGAGCACGGTGTGGTCTTTTTCCTCCGGCAGGGCACTTGCCTCGGCGCGGTGAGAGACCAGGCGTTGATCCCGTGGGATGATGACCTTGACCTTGGATCCATCTTCGATATGCACGGCTTCACGGAGGACCTAATCGAGCCTACAATTGAGTCCTTCCGTGCGAACGGTTGCTACGACGAGGCCGCGGACGACGGGCTCTACACCACGGTGA
>JAAETI010000907.1 GCA_024228555.1 bacterium
GATCTCATAACGCACGACACCCGGAGCCACATAGCTGTGGAAGTCCTGGATACCCCAAGTCTGGGTTCCAAACACCTGGAACGTCCGATCAGGCGACATCCCGTTATCAGTATCAAAACCAATCCCCTGAATCTCACCCTGAGACGACGACGAGAAATCAAACGCCAGAATCGTGTCAGCCTCAACCGTGGTCGGCAAAGACACCTTCTTCCACGCATTACCGGCCAAACGCAACGTCGCCCCACCATCGAGCACCTCAGCAGTGCCAGCGTCCTGATTGCTCTCATAGGAGGTCACCGCAAGAGCGGAGAAGTCGACGACATCGACGGGCGGCGGGGACTCCTCGACCACGAGGACAAACGCGTCGGGGCGATAGTCCGGCGTGAAGTGCGGAGCCATATCAACAATGTGGCTGAACGCCCCGATGTAGCTGCTCCACTGCATCACCTCGAACTCATCCCCCACAACGGGTGTGAACCCACCGACCAGGTCGATGTCCAGGGTTCCACCGAGGACAGCTTCGCCGCCTACGGCGATCCCGCCGAACAACCCCGTGATGGGTTCGTCCGCAATCTCGACAAACACCGCGCCAACGTTGGAGAAATCCCCAGAGACGACCAGCTTCGATGCCGGCCCGAGCCGGAGAACTCCGCTGTTGGCAAAGTCGGCGGGCAGCGACAGCAGCCCTCCGTTGCGGAGGCGCAACGTGCCACCGTTGGCGGCAAGCGTCATGCCGCTCCACATCGCAGCAGGCCCGTCCAGGGTGACATCCGTCTCGTTGACGCTCAAGATGCCGTGAGCTCCCAAGGCCAGGCTCCCGTCGCCGGTGACAACCCAAGTCCCACCGACAAGGGTGCCGCCTACGACCTGCGCCACTGCGGCGTCAACGTTCAGCGTGCCACCATTGACCTGGATCGTCCCCGGAGTGTCGAGCAAGCCGGGGTCGAACGTCGAGGTTCCGGTACCTCCCTTTTGGATCACACCAGGGTTTGTGAAGACGCCGCCGGAAGTCAATAGATCTCCCGCGGTGACGATATTCCATAGTCCGTGGTTCACCACCTCGGCTCCGGAGGCCAGAGTGAGCGACCCTGTTCCCCAGTGCTGGACCATGGCGCCGGCTTCGTTGACGAGGGTTCCGTCGAGGGTCCCTTCGCCGTTGAGAATTTCGAAGGTTCCGTTGTTGACGAAGTTGCCTACCCAGTCACCTCCCGACGAGATGGGATTGCCGTTGAAGGTGAGGTCATTGGCAATGATGGTGCCGGTTACACCGAAGGCATCGTCAACCACCGACGGGCCGTGCAGCGTCAGCGACGACGTTTCGGTCGGCAGTGTTATGTCCTCAGTGGAGACCAGGGTGTTCGCTTCGAACGGATCATCGAGCCAGACCCACACCTCCGCACCGGGACGATCAATACACACGTCATCGCTTGCATCCGGCACCCGTTGTGGCGACCAGTTCGTCGGGTCACCCCACGAGCCGTCGGCATCGAC
>JAAETI010000908.1 GCA_024228555.1 bacterium
CTCCTTGGGAGCCGTGAGTCGTTCAACCCACAGTCTCGCTCGGAGGGCTCCACCAATCACACCATTCCGCCAGGGACAACGTCCCCGGTTGTCACAGCTAGACGTCAACCGCACGGACGATGAACGATGCCATTTGCCCGCGTGTGACATTCTGTGTCGGGCAGTAGCGGTCGTTGGTCGGCGGATTGCAGCCGAGCGTGATCCCCGCATCTGCAATGGCGTTGATGTCCGCCTCAAACGTGGACCCATTGTCATCGACGAAGAAGTCCGTCGCGGTGCCCGGCAGCGCAAATGCCCGCTTGAGGAATGCCGCCATTTGACCCCTGGTCACCGTGTCGCCTGCGCAGTAGCGGTCGTTGGTCGGCGGATTGCAGCCGAGCGTGATCCCCGCATCTGCAATGGCGTTGATGTCCGCCTCAAACGTGGACCCATTGTCATCGATGAAGTGGTCGGTGGTCGATGCCGGGAGACTCAACGCCCGGTTGAGGAATGCCGCCATCTGGCCCCGCGTCACTGTGTCGACGGGGCAATACTCATCGTTCACCGGCGGATTGCAGCCCAGCGTGATCCCAAGCTCAGCAAAGCGCTCGATGTCGGTTTCATGGACGGAGGTGTCGTCATCGATAAACCTACCCGAGTCATCGCCGACGTACTTCGCAATCACTAGGTCGCCAGAGTCGGGACCCCGCATCGTCACAAACACCGCACCGTCACCAGGATCGGTGTCGAGATCTGCCAGTTCGGCTTCAGACCTCGTCGCGAATGAGCCCGTGGCCTGCACCAAGTCCACAAAGACGTTGACATCGGATTCACCGGCACCGAGCAGGCTGTCGGTGCGGGTCCGTCCGGCTTCGATTCGGCCGGCAGCATCGACCCACACGGCCAATGCCGTCAGATCTGTTGCTCCTCCGGTTCCGATTGAGTGAACCAGTGCGGATAGA
Organism: bacterium; assembly: GCA_024228555.1. GTDB lineage: Bacteria > Actinomycetota > Acidimicrobiia > Spongiisociales > UBA5794 > JAAETI01. The sequence continues at coordinate 942 of JAAETI010000908.1, forward strand.
TCGGTGAGAGTCGTCCCCGGTGTCACCGAGCCGAATACGGCCTGCCCGCTGGACGAATCCATGTCAGCGTCCACGATCGTCCTTGCGGACGTGAAATCGGCCATGAATACAGAACCCGTCTCCGTTACGCGATGAAAGCCGATCGAGGAACCGGGAGCGGGATCGTCATCGCCGGTGACGACTGCCACTGTCTGCCCTGCTGTGGCGCCAACATATGCAACAGGATTTGTGTAACCGGCGAACGGTGGGGCGAGCAGGAGGGTTGGGAAGCCGGCGTCTAACATTCCACTTGAGGCGAGTCTCACCACCCAGGCCTGCTCCGAGCCGTCGTCATCACCCCGTCCGGTGCCAGCGACAAAAGGCCTTCCTGAGCTATCGACCACAGCGCTCGTCGGGACAGTGTACTCAGCGATGGCGAACGTGTGACTGGTCACGTGAACGCCCGATAGATCGAAGACTGCCACAAAGGTCGAGACACCTAGACCAATTCCGACGTTACCTACGGCGTAGATACGGCTATTGCCAACAGCAACCGCATCAAAGACGGCGTCAGGCATCGCAAACCCGGAAAATGTGGTCAAGGAAGCCCCGTCTGCATCGACAACACCACCCCACGGAACCCGACCTGCGCCGGCTCCCACCACAACGACTCCACCGCCTGGTAGCAGCGCGCTGTCTGCAAGGCTCGTTCCGGCAGGAATGGGGTGTGAGGCGACACCTCCGGTCCCCCAGTCGGTGTCCAGGTCTGCGGCAAGCGCCCCGGGAACAAGTCCCGCGGTCAGCACTACCGCTAGCGCCACCACCAAAAGCGACTGTTTCATTGTGCCTCCCCTTTGATTGTGCAATCCGAGCCTACTCCACAGTCTGGTTGTGTTGTCGAGGGCGGTCAGCGTCGTGAGCTTCGTGAACCAACGACGTGAACTTTGCTCATTTCGGTCCTCTGTAGAATCAGGCAGGTGACTGACGAATCAGCCTCAGAAGCCCCAGTACCTGATATCAGCATCCGGATGGAGCACTCAGGGCCAATTGACGCACTTGACGAACTGCGGACGTCGCTGTTGTTCGCACAGGTGTCCCGGATCTCGTACCTGCAGCCGCATGCGGTCAACGCCTACATTCCACGTCTCGGCTTGGAACTCGAGAACTTCGCCGACCGCGATGGCGCCCAGGCATACGTCTTTGGCAGTGAATCGGATGTTGTCGTTGCGTGCAGAGGCACAGAGCCCAACGATTGGAATGACGTCAAAGCAGACGTCAATGCGTTGATGGTGCTTGCCGAGACCGCAGGGCGTGTCCACCGCGGTTTCAAACGCGAGGTCGACGACTTGTGGCCTGAACTCGAAAAGGTCATCGCGGCTGATCAGAGAACGCTCTGGTTCACCGGACATTCCCTCGGTGGAGCGATGGCAACCATATCTGCCGGCCGCTGCTTCCTCTCCCACATCCCGGCGACCCCGCAGGGGGTCTATACCTTTGGAGCGCCGCGAGTCGGCACTCGAAGGTATATCAACACTGTCGAGGTCGATCTGACACGATGGGTCAATAACAACGATATCGTTCCTCGCATCCCGCCGACCTGGATGGGCTATCTGCACACGGGCCAGCACCGCTACATCAACACCTA
>JAAETI010000909.1 GCA_024228555.1 bacterium
CACGCGGCGTCGCTGCATCAGGCTTTCGCCCATTGTGCAATATTCCCTGCTGCTGCCTCCCGTAGGAGTCTGGGCCGTGTCTCAGTCCCAGTGTGGCTGATCGTCCTCTCAGACCAGCTACCCGTCGGAGCCTTGGTGAGCCATTACCTCACCAACAAGCTGATAGGCCGCGAGACCATCCTGGAGCAGCGGACTCTTTCCTCACCAGACCATGTGGTCCTGTGAGCATATCCGGTATTAATCCGAGTTTCCTCGGGCTATCCCGGTCTCCAGGGCAGGTTTCTCACGTGTTACGCACCCGTTCGCCACTGTCCCTTGACCAATCTTACGAAAGATCAAGTTCTCGTTCGACTTGCATGCATAAGGCGCGCCGCCAGCGTTCGTCCTGAGCCAGGATCAAACTCTCCATCGAAAGTTTGACTGCCTGACGTCCTTGGTTCTCGACTGTCTGATCCGCACTAGTGCTTCACAGACTGAGTGCCATGGAGTCAAACATCAAAGGATGCCACATCGGGAACGCTAATTCCCTTTGTTGATGTGACGTGTGTGCTACATCGAGGACGGGGGTCCTCTTTGTGATGTAGCACGTTATTTGCATCGTCTGTACTTCCCCTCCCACCAATGGTGAAAGAGCAAGCCAGACGCATGCTGGCTTTTGACACGCTGTTTAGTTGTCAAGGAGCCCGGTTCCCCGCGCGCTGAAACGCTCGAGGGGCCTCATATCATAACCTAACCGAAGTGGTCAGGCAAGATCGGTCGGCGTCCCCAAACCCGGGGTCGACGACCGGTACGGCCGGTATAGAAGCACACCCCGAACCGGAATGCAAATCCATCGCGATCGAGCCAGGCTCTGGCGATGGACAGACCCATTCTGAGGCACCGATGCATCGCCCTGATCTCTACCGGGTACACTGCCAAGGACTAGTGCACTCGGGCGGAGTAAATCCCGATACACATTGTAGTCCTCCTACCACTTAAAGTGGGGGCATAGGAGTTCCAGAGGTAAGGGCTTACCTCAGGGCAAATAGGGAAAATGGGAAGAATGGAAGGCAAACTGCACATGTCGTATGCGACCAGTAGTGCCCGTCGCTTTGTTGCGATCGCTTTGGTGACACTGCTCATGACCGCTCTCGTTGGGACAATCGCTGTCCCCGAAGCAAGCGCCATCGAGCAAACATCCGTGATCGACTTCGAAGCGGGGCTCAACCCGGGTGACACCCCGGCAAACCTATCAGTTGGCAATGGGATTTCGGGCGCCGCTCTTGGCACCGTGTCACTCGTCGGCTTCAATCCGGATGTCCCCGGCAATTCGGCGATGATCTACGACGCCTCCTGCGGCGGCCAAACCGTGCCAATCGCCGACCCGGCGTTTGATCCGGCCTTGTGTAGTGGCGGCGACAGCGACCTCTATTCGCCGGGAGCAGGCAACGTCGCGATTATCACTGAGGATGGCGATCCGCTTGACCCGGATGACAGCGGCCACCCCGACTCAACGTTCTCCTTCGACTTCACCGCATGGGGCCCCGGAGTCGTTACGGTCGATAGCTTCTCAGTGCGTGACATAGACATCGGACAAGTTGGCGCTATAGCGACGTTCAACGATATCGACGGGAACGTCCTGGCCGTGATCTCACTCCCCGAGATTGGCGACAACGCCGTCGCCCAGATCGTTGCCAACGTGAGTGGCGTCGCAACCATGGTGGTCTACCTCAACGGATCTGGTGCAATCGACAACATCAACCTCACCACTGACTCCCCCATCATCGATCTAGAGCTCAACAAGGATGTTGCGCCCGCAGAGGTCGAGGTAGGCGATGAAACTACGTTCACGATCTCCGTCGTTAACCAAGGACCCGATGATGCCACCGGCGTTGAGGTGACTGACACATTGCCAGCCGGCCTGACGTACGTTTCCGACAACGCAGGTGGCGCCTACGACTCGGCATCCGGCGTTTGGACAATCGGCGACCTCGACGTCGGAGACAGCGTCTCGATGGACTTCGTCGTCACCGTTGACGAGCCGGGCAGCTTCACCAACGTCGCTGAAGTCACCGCAGCCAACGAGGAGGACATTGACTCGGTGCCTGGTGATGGCGAGGGCGACGACTGGGACGATGCAATCGTCACGGCCGTCGTTCCCCCTGCGATCATCGACCTGGAACTCGTGAAGGACGTTTCCCCGGCAGCAGTGCAGGTTGGCGGAGAAACAGAGTTCACGATCACCGTTGTCAATCAGGGACCTGAAGATGCAACCGGTGTCGAAGTCACCGACACTCTCCCCGCCGGTCTGACTTACCTTTCAGATGATGGCGGAGGGACCTACGACGCGGCATCCGGTGTTTGGATAATCGGCGACCTTGCGGTCGGCGACTCTGTTCAGCTCAGCTTCGTCGTCACGGTCGATGAAGTGGGTACGTTTACCAACGTTGCTGAGGTGACCGCGGCGAACGAGGAGGACAGCGACTCGGTGCCCGGTGATGGCGAGGGTGACGACTGGGACGACGCAGTGGTCATCGCAACCGACGACCCGCCGGCCATCATTGACCTCGAGTTGGTCAAGGACGTCGATCCCGCTGAGGTTGAAGTCGGCGGTGAAACGGTCTTCACGATCACCGTTGTCAATCAGGGTCCTGACGATGCCACCGGCGTCGTCGTCACCGATACTCTGCCAACCGGGCTGACCTACGTTTCCGACAACGCAGCGGGTGCCTATGACGGTGCCACCGGGGTCTGGACTATCGGAGATCTCGCCGCTGGCGGAAGCGTTGCGATGGACTTCACAGTGACCGTCGACGACATCGGTATCTTCACCAACGTTGCTGAAGTCACAGCGGCGAACGAGGAGGATATCGACTCGGTGCCCGGTGATGGCGAGGGCGACGACTGGGACGACGCTGTCGTCACAGTAATCGACATCGTCGAAGCATCATCGACAATCGGTGACTACGTCTGGTTTGACAAGGACAAGGACAAGGTCCAGGACGCGGACGAACTGCCGGTGGCCGGTGCCACCGTGCGCATCACCAATCAGGCAACCAATGCGACGTCGACGCAGACCACAAACGCCGATGGCAAGTATCTGTTCGCCGACCTCGACGCAGGAACGTACGTCGTGGAGATCTTGACCTCATCGCTGCCTGACAACCATGCTCTGACCACGGTCGGGACCTACACGGTCACTGTTCTCGACGACGAGAGCTTTCTTGATGCCGACTTCGGCATCGTGGCGATTCTCCCTGTAACCGGCATGGAGGTCGAAACCGCTGCGCTCTTCGGCTTGATGTTCTTTGCCATCGGTCTCGGATTGCTCGGATACGAACAGGGCAGACGTCGTCTGGCAACTGGGCCAATCGCGGCCTAACGCCAACCGGCACTACGACCTGGTTGTGGCCCGTCCCCCAGGGGGCGGGCCACACTTGTGTCGCTAGTTGCGGAGCTTGGCCGCGATCCGGAAGGCAAACACCACCACGACAATCAGCACAAGCATGGATGCCCCCCACGAAACCAATCTGAAAACGCCGCGCAACAGCCACAGCGCACCCAACACGAGGACGACACCCACGAGAACGTCGGCAAGAACGTTGCGTAGCCCCTTCATCAGTCCGTGAGCCGAACGAAGCGCCGCTTGCCTACCTGGAGTACTGCATCGACGAGCCCCGACCGAGCCATCGTGTCGGCTTCGATCTTGACCCCATCGACCTTGACCGCGCCCTGGTTGACCATGCGACGACCTTCGGAGTTGGATGCGACGAGACCGGCATCATTGAGGAGAGCGGGAATCCAGATGTCGTCATCTGCGGGCAGAGCGTGGGTCGGCGTATCTTCCGGTGCATCGTGTTGCTTGAAGAGCCGATCGAAGCTCGTCTCAGCGCCAACCGCGGCTTCCTCGCCCCAGTAGATCGCAACGATCTCTCGCGCCAGCCGTCGCTTGGTCTCACCCGGGTGTAGGGAGCCATCGGCGAGGCCAGCCATGGTCGCGGCGACTTCGCTTTCTGAGTTGCCGGCACCAAGCAGAAACCACTGTTCCATTGCCTCATCGGGGATGCTCATGGTCTTGCCGAACATCTCAGCAGGTTCATCGCGAACCGAGATGTAGTTGCCGATCGACTGGGACATCTTTTGGTGCCCATCGGTGCCAACCAGTAGCGGCACGGTCAGCACGACCTGCGGCCGCTGCCCCGAGCGCTCCTGAAGATCCCGGCCCACCAGCAAATTGAATAGCTGGTCGGTGCCGCCGATCTCGACGTCCGCAGCAACCGCAACCGAGTCCTTTGCCTGCAGCAGCGGATACATGAACTCGATCATTGAGATCGGCTCGTGGGCTGCCCAACGTCTTGAGAAATCCTCACGATCCATGATCCGCGAGACCGTGAACTTCGAGGTGAGGTCAAGAACATCGTGCATGTCCATGGCTCCGAGCCACTCCGAATTCGGGCGAAGTTCGAGTCGCTCGGGAAGGAGCAGGCCTTTGATGGTGTCGAGAACGCCGCTCACGTTTTGCCCGACTTCGTCAAAGTCAAGGCGGCGTCGAGTCGCAGACACACCTGACGGGTCACCAACCTGTGCAGTGAAATCACCAATGATGAGTACTGCTGTGTGCCCGCATTCTTGAAACTTGCGGAGTTGGCGGAAGACCACAGCCCAGCCGAGGGTCACATCAGGGGCGGTGGGGTCGACGCCAAGCTTCACCCGAAGTGGGCGATCGAGGCGCAACTTCTCGAGAAGCTCGCCCTCCGGCAAGACCGTGTCGACGCCATCGGTTAGGTATTCGAGTTGCTGTTCGGGTGTCATCATCGTGACGCGGAGATTAGCGCTACCCAGCCGCGATGAACCGCCACGGTCGTTCAACTGCCTTCGAGATTCCAATTCGGGGCGTCCGCTCTACCGTTCGGTCCCCGATACCTGGCCCCGCGACGATACGGACCGGACCCAAACGGAGATCGGTCCCGTTGTCATCGCCGGTAACAGCAAGCGCTTGGGACAGCTTGCCGGGTCCGTTGGTGAGATCCGTGTCTCGGCCTCTGCGTCGGATGATCTCGGCCCGCCCCGCAACAGGTTCGCCACCGCGGAGAAGGACTGCATGGGGCACCCCCGGTTCACCAACCACAACGTTCATACACCAGTGGATGCCATACGATCGGTAGACATACAGGAATCCTGCCGGTCCGAACATAACGCGATTGCGGTCGGTCAAACCGCGGTAAGCGTGACTCGCCGGATCGTCGGGGCCGGCATACGCCTCGGTCTCGGTGATCGTCACCGCGGTAGTGATCCCGTCGAACTCAGTTTCGAGCCGGCAGCCAAGAAGGTTGGCGGCAACTCCAAGTACATCATCATCGAGCAAACTCTCCAGCTGGCTCACCCGTTGAGGTAGAGCAGCAAACCGCGGAACGAGTGCATGCGATTCTCGGCCTGGTCAAAGATGCGAGACCGACCATGCTCGAGTACCTCGTTGGTCACCTCTTCGCCACGATGAGCGGGAAGGCAATGCATGAAGATCGCATCATCGGCCGCACTCTCGAAGAGCTCGCGAGTCACCTGGTACGGCATCAACATTTCGATCCGGTCCGCAGCTTCGCTCTCTTGCCCCATCGAGGTCCAAACGTCGGTGTAGACGACGTCAGCTCCCTCGACAGCCTCAGCTACATCCCTTGTGACCATGATCCTGCCACCGCTGCCAGCCGCGATTGAAGAGGCTTCAGCGACGATGTCGGCGCCGGGCTCATAGCCTGCCGGGCCGGCCACCCGAATCTCACTGCCGCTCATCGCCCCTGCCAGCATCAGGCTGTGACAAACATTGTTGCCATCGCCGATGTAGGCGACCTTTGCCTCGTCCAATGGCATGTGCTCAGCGATCGTCTCTAGGTCCGCAAGCGCCTGGCAAGGGTGTGACCGATCCGAGAGAAGATTGACAACCGGGGCAGCCGAGCTCCCGGCCATCTTGACCAAGTTCTGATGATCGAACACCCGGAATGCCAGCATGTCCAGATAGCGATCGAGAACCCGCCCGACGTCTTCCACAGCCTCTCGTTTGCCCAGACCAACTTCATCGGCCTTGAGCACCACGGGATGTGCCCCCAGTTCCACGGTCGCAACTTCGCAGGACACCCTGGTCCTGGTCGACGGCTTCTCGAAGAACAGGCCCACCTTCTGCCCCCGCATGGCACCGGCATACTCGGTCAAATCGCGCTTGGAATCAGCAGCCAGCCGCAACGCTTCAGTCAAACCATCGCTGCCCAGGTCGGGCACCATCAAGAAGTGGGACATCTCGTCTCCTGTCGTATCAAGCGCCGCCGCGCAGCTTCGCACCCCGCGCCGCAGCTTCTTCGATCATGTTGCTTCGTTCTGTTGAGATCTCATCGGCCTCGAGGGTGCGATCGGAGGCACGCAGGCGGTACCGAATCGCGATCGCCCTCTCCCCCGAATCGCGGTAGTCGTCGAAGATCTCGGCGCGCTCGACCAGCGATGATGCGTTCCTAGTCGTGGTCACGATGTCGTTGGCGGTCGCATCCATCGCAACCTCAAACGAGAGATCAAAGTCCACATGCGGGTAATTCGACACAGGCGCCATCTGCACGCTCGGCTGTTCGGCAACAACCGGCTTGAGATCAATCTCGACAACCGCAACCCGGCCATTCAGCTCGAACTGCGCTGCAATTTCGGGATGGAGCTCTCCGGCAACACCAACGACCTCTCCCCCGATCAGCAGCTCTGCGGTACGGGTGGGATGGAGGCCGGCACGGGTGGTGGGCCTTCGCACGATCTCCACACCAAGACCCTCAGCCACAGCTTCAGTAACCGCCAGCGCGGTTGCGGCGTCGGCGGCCGCAGTTTCCGCAAAGACGCGGGAATCACCGAACGGTCCGACAATGGCTACCCCGAGGCGGTCCGGCTGCTCCGGCACTCTGGGGTCGTCGCTCCAGGGCCTGGAGTAGAACACCCGGCCGGTCTCGAAGAGCGCGACCGACGCACTCCCCCGGTTTCGGTTGTCCCGAAGATTGCGGAGCAGCCCTGGGAGAAGGCTCTGTCGGAGCTTCGACTGGTCATCGCGCAACGGGTTGCGCACCGTGACAACATCTACGGCGCCGTCCTCCTCGGTGTCACCGAACGCAGTCAGCTCATCGTCAGAGACGAAGGGCAGGTTGATTGACTGCATCAGACCCAAGCCTCGCAACACGTTGTGCGCAAGGCGGGTCCGCTTCTGCTCGATCAGCAGCCCTCCTGCCGGGCCGGTAGGCACCGTTTCGTCGAAAGTATCGAAGTCCGCAAGACGGGCGATCTCTTCAACAAGATCGGCCGGCCTGGTCAGATCCGGGCGGTTCGTGGGAACCGTCACCGCGAGCGGTTCGTCACCACTGACGTCGAGCTCGATGCGTCGGAGCAGTTCGGCTGACTGCTCGGGTGTGATCCGATCACCGAGGATCCTGGTGACAGCCCGCGATGGGAGCTGAATGGTCTGTGGCTCCATTGGATTCACGTTGACGTCGATGACGTCTTCGAGAATCGTTCCGCCTCCGATTGAGAGGAGAAGCTGACATGCTCGTGCGTTGGCGTCGGGCGCCAGGTTCGGGTCAACGCCGCGTTCGAAACGAGCCGATGCCTCGGATCTCAGATCGTGACGTCGCGACGTGTACATGACCGTCGGTGGATCCCACGACGCTGCCTCCATGATCACACGGTGCGTCCTCTCCCTGACCTCGGAACGGGCTCCACCCATGACGGCGGCAAGAGATGTGGGGCCATCGGCGTCGACGATCACCAAGTCTCTCTCGTCCAACGAACGCTCCACACCGTCGAGAGTCTCCAACGTTTCACCGGGTCTTGCCCAGCGAACATCGAGCCGCTCGCCGGCGATTTCATCGGCGTCAAAAGCGTGCATCGGATGCCCCATCTCGAGCATCACATAGTTGCTGACGTCGACGATGTTGGAGATCGCACGAATCCCCGCCTTGCGGAGACGCTCCCGCATCCACAGCGGTGCGGGACCGATTTGGACACCGGTCATCTCTCGCGCCACGAAACGGTTGCAGCCATCGGTGGCAGAGATTGTGACAGCCAACTCCGGGGTTCCGGGGACGGTGGCATGGCTCACATCGGGATAGGTGACCGGGATGTCGAACCAGGCCCCGAGCTCCCTGGCCACGCCGATCATCCCCATTGCGTCAGGCCGGTTGCTGGTTATTTCGAGGTCGAAGACAACATCGGGCAGCGCCAGGATCGACTCGAATGGTTCGCCAAGCGGTGCATCATCGGCAAGCACCATGATTCCCTCATGGAGCTCACCGAGTCCGAGTTCACGCTCCGAGCAGATCATCCCATGAGATTCAACGCCTCGAATCGCGCGCGTCCCGATCCTGAAGTCACCGGGGAGCACCGCACCAGGCACGGCGACGGGGACGACGGCCCCTTCGTCGAAGTTCCACGCACCGCAGATGATTTGATGATGTTGCCCATCGCCAAGATCAACCTGGGTAACCCGTACGTTGTCGGCGTTGGGATGTGCCTCTATCGAAACGACCTTGCCGATGACGACGTCGGTCCAGTCGGCACTGAAGTGTGCGATTTCCTCGACCGCATGCCCGAGCATGTCAAACGCACGCGCCAATTGCTCGGGGTCCTCGGTGGGAACATCTACATATTCTTTTAGCCAGTTCAGAGATACTCGCATTGCCTATCCCGGGAATTGATTGAGGAAGCGGACATCGTTGTCCACGAAGTGTCGTATCGAGTCGATCCCGTGACGCACCATGGCCAGACGTTCGACGCCCATACCGAACGCAAAGCCGGTAACCGCATCGGGGTCATAACCGACGGCCTCGAATACGTTGGGGTCGACCATGCCGCAGCCCAACATCTCCAGCCAGCCGACCCCCTTGCAGACTCGGCAGCTCGATCCAGAGCCATCGCAGTTGAAGCACGAGACATCCAACTCGGCGGATGGCTCGGTGAACGGGAAGAAGTGTGGTCGCATCCGGACTCGTGTTCCCGACCCGAAGAACTGTCTTGCGAACTCTGCCAGCGTCCCCTTCAGATCCGAGAACGTGATGGATTCGTCAACCGCCAGGCCCTCGATCTGATGGAAGACCGGAAGATGCGATGCATCGATGGTGTCGTTGCGATATGCCTTGCCAGGTGCGACCAGATACACGGGTGGTTCGTTGGTCTCCATGTATCGGGCCTGGATCGGCGATGTATGTGACCGCAACACCATCCCGTCTTCATCGTCGCCGTAGTCCACATACATCGTGTCCATGCCCAAACGCGCCGGATGAGCAAGCGGTGTGTTCAATGCATCGAAGTTGTACCAGGCGAGCTCGGCCTCTGGCCCCTCGGCGACGTGATAGCCGAGACCAACGAAGATATCGCAAACCTCATCTGTAACTTGCTGGATCACGTGAAGACGACCCGAGGCAATCTCGGCGTAGTCGACCGTCACATCGATTGCCTCAGCGGTGATTGCCGCCTCCTGTGCCTCTGCCTGGAGTTCGTCACGGCGCATGGCGACGATCGCCTCGATCTGCTTGGCGACTTCGTTGATGAGACGCCCTGCATCGCTGCGGTCTTCATTTGGCATCTTGCCAAGACCACGACGAGCAGCGGCAATGGGCGATTCCCTGCCGACCGCTTCGTTCTCGACCGTGGCAAGGCCGTCGAGGTCCTGAACCTCTGCAACCTTCGAGATCGTTGACGTGCGGAGGGCTTCTAGTGATTCAGCAAGATTCATAGGATCGATCAGGTTAGCGGTCGGATCCATGGCTGCTCCTAGGGGTGCGGGCAGTACCCGCTGCCGGTTCATGTGTCATGTCTTCTTCTTGCATAGGGGTGGTTCGTCTGTTCCTGGCCACAAAAAAACCCGGAGCATTGCTCCGGGCGAGGCTGCTGTAGGTGAACCTAGTTCACGACGCACGACTCGCCCGGGCACCGGGCCCGATAAAAGTGAATTCGCGTCGCGGGTTGGCTGTCATGACGGCAACGCTATCGAGCAGACCGCGCAAATGCAAGAAACTCGCCGGTCAATCCGATCGGCCGACCATACGGAGATACATGAGGATGCCCGCGCTGACGGCCGCGTTGAGGCTCTCGCTGCCACCTGGCATCGGTAGGGTTATGGTCTGAACGTTGCCTGTTGATGCAATCGCATCGGGGACACCATGCGCCTCGTTGCCTACCAGCAACGCCACCGGGTGGTCACCGTCGAGGCGTACGTCGTTGGCTGGTGCTCCGTCGGCCGTCGCCACCATGGCGGTCAACCCTGCAGCGGCAAGTGGTGCGACATCGGCGGGCAGACCCTCCACCAAGGTGGTGCGGAAGTGACCGCCAACCGCAGCCCGCAACACCTTTGGCGACCAGAGGTCGACCGTCCCCTTGGTTGCAAGAACCTGAAACCCAAAGGCCGCGGCAGTCCGAATCATTGTTCCCGCGTTGCCGGGGTCGGCGATATCCCACAGCACGAGGGAGTCGATCCCCGCAACCTGCCTGTCTCCTCCGGGGATCGTGATGATCGTGACGGGCCCCCGCGGGTTGACACTCGATGCCATCCCAGCGAGGACGTCGTCCGAGACCTTTGTGACCTCCCGGCCCGCGGTGGCTGCGAGCTCGGCGGCAACCTCGTCATCAGACCTTGCGTAGACGTCGTTGATGGTGATTCCGGCTTCGATTGCTTCGCTCAACAGAAGAGGGCCCTCGATCGCGGTACGACCGGTGGCCCTTCTCTCCCGCCGACGTTGCAGCCGACGGACTCCAGCTATACGGGGGTTGCGGAGAGACGTAATCACGCTGCTCTCCCGCCTCCTACTTGTCAGATTCCTATGCCTTCACCGATCGAGAAACCTCGACCAACTGTGCAAACGCCTTGGGATCGGTCACCGCCATATCGGCAAGCATCTTGCGATCCACCTCGACGTCGGCAGCCTTCAGTCCTGAGATCATCTGCGAGTAGGTCGACCCGTTGAGACGGGCCGCAGCGTTGATGCGCTGGATCCAGAGACGACGGAATTCGCCCTTGCGCGCCTTGCGATCGCGGTACGCATACTGCCCCGAATTGAGTGTCTGCTCACGGGCGGTGCGATACCTGCGGCTGCGGGCTCCGGTGTAACCCGAAGCTCGCTCCATTACCTTGCGGCGCTTCTTGTGTGCGTTTACCGCACGTTTTACTCGTGCCATGTTGCGGTGACCTCCTAGCGTCCGAGCAGACGGGCGGCGCGCTTGGCATCCTTACCCTGCAGCGTGGCCTCGCCGGCGACGCGACGCCAGCGGGTTGCGGACTTCGAGTGGCGGTTGTGCCCACGCCATGCCTTGGCGTGCCGGATCTTCCCGGATCCGGTCACTTTGTAGCGCTTTGCCGCGCCCTTATGTGTCTTCTGCTTTGGCACTTTCCTGCTCCTCTACGGGCTCGGCGATCGGAGTGGGCTCCGCTACTGGGGCCCTCTTCGACTCATCCGAACCGCTCTCATCTGTGGTTCGTTGTCTGCGCAGCGGCGCTATCACCATCGTCATCTGCCTGCCATCGAGGCGGGGCATTGTTTCGACGGCTCCGAGATCCTCAACTGCGGCTTCAAGCCGTTTCAGGATGTCCCGGCCGAGTTCGGGGTGAGTGACCTCACGTCCCCGAAAGCGCATTACGACTTTGACCTTGTCTCCATTGCGTAGGAACTTCTCGACCCGCTTCCGCTTCACATCAAAATCTGACGATGCAATCTTCGGGCGGAACTGAACTTCCTTGATGACGGTACGGGTCTGGTTCTTGCGGGCTTCACGTGCTTTGACGGACGCCTCGTACTTGAACTTTCCGTAATCCATCAGTCGAACAACCGGGGGACGGGCTTCTGGGGCTACCTCGACGAGATCAAGACCGAGCTGGTCTGCCAGCCATCGTGCCTCGTCGATACCCTTGATTCCGACCTGGCCGCCGCTGGGGTCAACGAGCCGCACTTCTTTTGCGCGGATCTTCTCGTTTACCCGTGGTTCGTTGGCGATTGTGGGACCTCCTGGTCGTTTGCTTGGACGCAAAAACAAAATGGCAGCACAAACTACGGTGCTGCCTGAGATGGACCACAGCGCACGCCTAATCGTGGCTGGGTGGGAAGCAGGCGCCTCCGCTTGCGTCGGTTGTGGCCGTGAGTATACGGAACTGGCCGCAGCCGTCAATCCCGAGAGTGTTCCTAGACCACGGTCAACTCTCGGAGCAAGAGTGCCGTCTCAACAGCAGCGGCGGCCGCCTCAGCACCTTTGTTGCCGGCACCTGGCTTGCTGCGGACTTCAGCCTGCTCCCGTTCCCGCACCGTGAGAATCCCGAATGCAACCGGCTTGCCCGTTTCGAGGGACACCTTCATCAGACCTTCTGACGCCCGCCCGGCCACGTGCTCATAGTGGTCGGTATCACCGTCGATGACTGCCCCGATGGCAACTACGGCGTCGTACCCGGCCTCGAGGAGACGGGCAGAAATGAGCGGTAGCTCAAACGCCCCCGGCGTGTCATAGACCTCGAAGTCCGCACCCGCGCTCTCCAAATAGTCAACCGCACCAGCAGCAAGGCGGGAAGTGATCGAGTGGTTGAACCGGGAGCGGGCTACGGCAATCCGAAGCCCATTTGCGTCGAGAGGCTGCAGCTCCTGTATCTCCTCGCTCATTGAATCTCCCCATGCCCGACAAGGTGGCCCAGTCGGTCAACTTTGGTGGCCATGTAGGCCTCGTTGTCTCCGTTGAGGCCCACAACCAGGGGTTCACGACCCTTGACCTCGATGCCCAGCTCTTCGAGAGCCGCCATCTTGGCCGGATTGTTGGTCAGGAGCCGGACACTCGATACCTTGAGATCGTGGAGAATCTGTCCTTCGACTCCGTAGTGACGGGCGTCGGCGGGAAGGCCAAGATCGAGATTGGCATCAACCGTGTCTCTTCCCTCATCCTGCAACCGATACGCATGGAGCTTTGACAACAACCCGATGCCGCGGCCCTCATGGGATTCGTTGTAGGTGATGACACCGGCACCCTCGGCGGCAATCATTGCCATCGAGGCTTCCAGCTGAGGGCCACAGTCGCAACGGCGGCTGCCGAGGACGTCACCGGTCAGACAACGCGAGTGGATCCTGGTGAGGACGCCATCGCGCCCTGCCACATCACCGTGAACGAGTGCGATGTGTTCGCTGCCATCGATACTGAGCCGATAGCCAAACGCCTTGAACGATCCATGGTCGGTCGGGATGAAGGTCTCGACTTGGCGATCAACGAGAGCTTCCTTGCGCCAGCGGTATGCCACAAGATCCTCGATCGTGATGAGGGGAATCTCGTGCTCCTCGGCGAACACGCCGAGCGCCTCGCCTCTCGCCATCGACCCATCATCGCTCACGACCTCACAGAGAACCCCAGCGGGGAACAAGCCTGCGAGCTTCGCCAGGTCGACCGCAGCTTCGGTATGGCCGGGACGGACCAGTACGCCACCGTCTTGGTAGCGCAGCGGGAAGATGTGGCCGGGTCGGGCAAGGTCACGAGGGCCCGTATTCGGATCCACCATGGCGTGGATGGTTGCGGCCCGGTCTCCAGCCGAGATGCCTGTGGTGGTTTCCCCTACGGCATCGACGGAGACGGTGAACGCCGTCTTGTGCGAATCGGTGTTCTCCAAGACCATCAGCGGCAGCCCGAGCTCGTCCAGCCGATCACCGGTGGTTGGGAGGCAGATCAACCCGCTGGTGTGCCGCACCATGAAGCCGACCTGCTCAGCGGTCACCTTCTCCGCCGCGATGATCAGATCGCCTTCGTTCTCCCGATCCTCATCATCTATGACGAGGACGAACTGGCCGGCTGCGATTGCAGCCACGGCCTCTTCGATGGTTGCCATTTTCAAGAGCTCATCAGCCTTTCCACATACTTTGCAAGAACATCCGTTTCCAAATTCACTTTGTCACCAGGCCCACGCCGCCCCAATACGGTGACTTCGAGAGTGTGGGGTATCAGAACTATCTCCAACCATGGTTCGCTGCCCACGGCGGTAACGGTGAGGCTGACCCCGTCAACGGTCACCGAACCCTTCTCAACGACGTAACGGGCCAGCGTCTGGCTCAGCGTGATCCGCATCCGCACGGCGTCACCCTCTGGAACGATTGTCTCCACAGTGCCAACACCGTCAACGTGACCCTGCACGATGTGGCCATCGAACCGTCCGGAGGCAGCCATGGGTCGTTCGAGGTCGATACGCGATCCGGCGGTGAGGAGGCCGAGGTTGCTTCTGTCCAATGATTCTTGAACAATGTCTACAGTCACGCACGAGCCGGCGATTGCCACCGCGGTCAGACATACGCCGTTCACCGCTATCGAATCGCCCAAGTTCATGTCGGCGACGAGGCCACCACCTTCGATTTCTATGCGCCGCCCTGTGGGGGTCTCGATGACACTCGCCACGGTCCCAAGCTCGGCAACAATGCCCGTGAACATCAGCTTCCCACCTTTGCCTGGATTCTCAGATCAGTGCCGATGCGGTCGACTGTCTCAATGAGCAGCGGCACTGCATCGGTAATGGTTTTGAATTCGCCCGCAAACGCACCGATTCCCTGGCCAACACCTAGCTTGGCGGCCAGATAGAAGACAATCCTGTCGACATGACCTCCCTCGACAAGCGCCGAAGCCAGCGTGGCGCCTCCCTCGACAAGCGCCGAGACATAGCCCCGCTTGCCCAGATCCTCAATCATGGCCGACACGTCGACTCGGCCATTCGCCCCGATTTCGACCTGTTCCAGGTCGATCGGCAAACGACGATCGGCGTAGACGAGGGCATTGCGATCGTAGAGTGCCGCTGCCTGCGGCAGCTCCCGGTTCCCTGCAACGATGACAGGACGAGGCTGGCGCCCTTGGTACCCGTCGAGACGTACGTCAAGCCTCGGATCATCGTCGATCACCGTACCCGCCCCTGCGATTATGACGTCGGCTTCGGCCCGAAGCCGATGACCGTCTTCACGCGCTTCGTCACCACTGATCCACTTCGAAGTTCGGTCGGCCGCCGCTATCTGGCCGTCCATGGTTGTTGCCAGCTTCAGCGTCACCAGTGGCAGCCCGGTGCGGCGATGGTGGAAGTAGCCGGGATCGGCCGCTTCCACTTCCTCAGCAAGCACTCCAGTCAGAACCTCAATGCCAGCAGCGCGCAACTCGGCGATCCCGCTGCCATGAACCCGCTCGTCCGGATCAACAGCCCCGACAACCACCCTCGTTACGCCTGCGGCAATCAATGCCTGCGAACACGGTGGTGTCTTTCCAAAGTGGGAGCAGGGCTCGAGGGTCACATAGACAGTGGCACCGCGGGCACGATCGCCTGCTTCCTCGATAGCGACCGCCTCGGCATGAGGCTGGCCTGCGACAAGGTGGGCGCCATTTGCGATCACCTCACCCGCAGCGACGACAACGGCTCCGACCCGGGGATTGGGGTGAGGTTGCGTTTCCAAAGCAAGTGCGATGGCTTCCCGCATGAAGTTGGCTTCGGACACGACAAAGCAACGTTGTTCCGCGGGAACTTCGTCACCGGCAGACCCACCGATCGAGTCGGATGGTCCATCCCCCCGGCCCATAGGTGCCAGGTCTCGGTTGTCGGACAATGCGCGTCGCGACACACGCCCTCCTTCTTCCATCCGGACTGTCACCGTCGGCCCCGGAGTTTCACCGGATCCACCCCTGCTACGGGGGTCGCGGGCTTTCACCGCCGGTCGGGGATTTCACCCTGCCCTGAAGGGGGCTCTTTCTTACATGCGAATTCTAGCTGTCCTGTTTCGTTGCAAAGTCGCGACGAATGGCTGAGCTGAAGCCTGGGTTGCGGCACCACGTCCGCAACGTCGTTGTAGCCTAGGAGCGGCGGTCAATCTGATAGGACGAGCCGGGCTGGCGCTTGGCATATTCCTTCATTTCGGAGGCGATCGCCGACGCCTCCCATTCCGACTTCACCGGACGCTTGGTATTGGTGGCTACACCCATGGAGATAGACGAAATCGGGAAAGCGTGCCGCTCCCCCTTGCGATCAGACACCTCGATGTAGCCCTGGAGGGCATCGGCGGTGTCATAGAAGTCAAGAATGCCTTGGTCGAATGTGGTCACAACGTCTTTGCAGAATTCCTCGACGTGGGTCGGATCAATGACCGCGACAAAGTCGTCACCACCAACGTGGCCAACGAACACGTCTGCGTCACCGCTGCGCTCGGCTGAGTCCAAGAGGACCTTGGCGCTGTACTTGATGACTGAGTCACCTCGCATGAAGCCGTAGTGATCATTGAAGGACTTGAAATTGTCAAGGTCGGCGTGGACGATGGCGAACTCGCCGCCTTCAGCCACCCGGGATTCCAGCTCGCGGGAGATCCGGAAGTTGCCGGGAAGACCCGTCAGCGGCGAGAGGTCCCGCATCTGTTGCGCCCTACGCAACACGGCCTTTACTCGTGCCAGCAACTCTTCAATGTCGAACGGCTTGGTGATGTAGTCGTCTGCGCCGAGGTCAAGCCCGCGGACGCGGTCTTCGGCCAGCGCCTTGGCGGTGAGCAGGACAACCGGGATACTCGAGGTGGCAGGGCTGGAACGAAGACGCCGCAAGACGGTTAGACCATCGAGTTCCGGCATCATGACATCGAGCAGGATGAGATCCGGCGGCCGTTCTCTGGCCACCTCGAGTGCCACCCTCCCGCTCTCGGCGGTGTGGGTGTCGAACCCCTCCATGTCGAGGTTCATCTCTACGAACTGAAGAATGTCCGGGTCGTCATCTACGACCAGGATGCGGTCCTTCATGCCTCGTCTCGACTCTCTACTGCTGTCCTCAAATGTCTTACTGCCTCTGTCGAATCAGCGGCATTGAACACCGCACTGCCTGCAACGAAGACATTGGCACCAGCATCTCGCACACGCTCGATGTTGGCTGCTCCGATGCCGCCATCGACCTCTATATCGGTCAATAGGTCGTTCGACTCAACCAAGTTCCTGGCGTTCTCAACTTTTTTCAGAACCTCAGGAATGAAGGACTGTCCGCCAAAACCTGGATGGACTGCCATGACGACGATCATGTCGCACAACTCCATGTAGGGCTCGAGAGCCGAAAAAGGTGTCGGCGGGTTGATTGCGATGCCAAACTCAAGACCCTCTGCTCGAGCCTTGGCCGCTACCTCGGTCGGATCTGGGAACACCTCCAGATGCACAGTGACTATGTCCGCACCCGCTTTCCGCAGCGGGGCGAAATAGAAATCGGGGTTGAGCATCATCAGATGGCAATCGAACTTGATGTCTGTCGCCGCCCTGAGGGACTCGATGACCGGGATCCCGAGCGAGATATTCGGCACAAAGTGACCGTCCATCACATCGACGTGGAGCAAATCGACATACGGGGCCACACGGTTGACCTCCTCACCGAGCCGGGAGAAATCGGCGGCGAGGATCGACGGCGCAATCAACATGGAATTCTTCACACCGAGAGCATAGGACCAAGCGTGCCGCAAACCGGGTCTTGATGCACCGTGCAGTATCGTGCGCATACGCAGCACATGGAGGACGAGGTGGACAAGTATCGGGTCAAGCCGGGCCAGCACGTGGACCTCAGCAAGTGGGATCCAGCCGATCGCTCGGAGTTTGATGGCTCCCGTAGAGAAGGCGTGAAGTACCAAAAGAAGCTGCGCAAGCGTCTCGCCGAACTTCAGCAGCTCATGTGGGCCGAGGACCGCCACAAACTCCTTGTCGTCTTTCAGGCAATGGACACCGGAGGCAAGGACGGGACGATTCGAAAGGTTTTTTCGGGCGTCAATCCTCAGGGCATCCATGTTGTCAATTTCAAGGCACCCACATCGGAGGAGCTCGACCACGACTATCTGTGGCGAATACATGACCACACGCCCGAAACCGGGTCATTCTCAGTCTTCAACAGGAGCCACTACGAGGATGTCCTCATCGTGAGGGTGCTTGATCTCGTTCCCGAAGCACGATGGAGTCGCCGCTATGGCCACATCAACGATTTTGAGCGTCTTCTTGCTGACGAAGGCACCACCATCTTGAAGTTCTATCTCCACATCTCCAAGGAGGAGCAGGCAGAACGTCTCCAGGCCCGTCTCGACGACGACACCAAGCATTGGAAATTCAACGCCGGCGACCTCGAACATCGCGCCCTGTGGGCTGACTACATGGCTGCCTATGAAGCTGCGCTCGAGCAGACGAGCACCGCACATGCCCCTTGGCACGTGGTTCCGGCAAACCGCAAGTGGTACCGCAACATCGTGATCACCAAAACCATCGTTGACACCCTGGAAGGGTTCAACATGCAGTACCCCGATCCGGAAGACGGCCTCGCGGACGTTGTGATCACCTAGCTAGGTCTTGTCGATCGTAGCGATGTACATGCCATCGGTACCGGTTGAATGAGGGGCCATGAGCAGGCCGCTCCCCCACTGTCTGCCGGGCACGCCCGGTGGAGGGGCCGCCGGGTAGCCCGCAACGACGTCGACTGTCTCTGCAGCAAACACGGTGCAGACGGAATAGACGATGCGACCTCCGGGCCGGGTAATCCGCCACGCCTCGGCGAGCATGGCGCGTTGTTGCTCAGCCATCCGATTTGGGGCCTTGCCCTCGAGACGCATCGCGATCTCGGGACGACGCCGTAGGGTCCCGAGACCGGTACACGGTGCGTCTAGCAAAACAGCATCGAAGACCGCGTCGGCAAAGGGCGCATTTGATGCGTCTGCCGTCATCCAGCACGGTCTCACGTTCTCCTTGTCGAGACGTCGTTTGGCGCTGCGCAGGCGCCTTCCATGGCGATCCATCGCAACGATCGTCGCTTGCCCACCGCTTTGATCCCACAGACTCATCGTCTTGCCGCCTGGCGCCGCAGCCATGTCGAGCACGGTCTCGCCCGGACGTGGCGCAACAGCGAGGGCTACTGCACTAGAAGCGCCATCAGCAAACACCACACCCGGCACGGTCCGGGGCCGTCCGGTAAGCCCATAAGTATCAGGGATGCCCGCGATCGGGACCGACCCTTCAGGAATCGATGCACCCGGCCTCACTCGCACCGAGACGGTTGGCGGCATGTTGCGGAGTCCGTCGAGAAGGTCAAGCGCTTCATCGCGACCATGGTCGGTAATGAGAACCTGCACTATCCAATCAGGCACCGAGACGTCGCGGGCAGGGTTCCGTTCCAACTCCGGAAGCCCATTGCGATCAAGACCCCGAAGTACCCCATTGACCAGGCGAGCGGCACGAGCGCGATCCAGGTGCTTGATCGCCTCGACCGATTCGTTGACCGTCGCGTAGATATTGCCCCGGTCGTCGGTGATCATCTCGGCGATCGCGACCTCGAGCACCGCAGACACCTCAGGATCCAGATCGGCCAGCTTGCGGCCCGTTACTTCCTCGATGACATCGTCGACAAGGCGTAGTCGACGAAGTGCCCCGGTGACGAGGCTGTAGACGAACGCACGATCCGGGCCACTGAGATCCTTCGTCGCTTGCGGCAGCAAGACATTCGAATACGCACCTTCGTCCCGGATTCGGATCAGAATGTCGGCCGCAATGGCCCTGGTGTTCATCAAAGCGACGGCGCCGGATCCAAGACAAGCCCTACTCCGCGGCGACCATTGGCCCAGGCCCTGCCGGAGAGCGCCGACTTGCCTGATGGCTGCATCTCGACAATCTCGATAGAGCTACTCACCAAACCGAGTATTGCCCGACCCCCCACCACCTCGATATGGCCTGCTGGAACACTCGGTGTCGCCGGCCCTACCTCGAGCACCTTGATCCTTTGCCCATCGGCATGGATCCAGGCGCCGGGACGGGGGTTGAACGCCCGGACGGCACGGGCAAAAGCCGTCGGGCTCGAGTTCACATCCAACGCAGCTTCTGCGGTTGTGAGCCGAGGGGCGTTCTTCGCTCCGGTGGCCATTTGCCGAGCAGGTTTCAACCGTTCGTGGATGTAGTCCGACAGATGGTCGCCCAGCACGTCCGCACCGAGCGAGGCGAGACGCCCGGTGAGCTCACCAGCGCTCTCGTGGTCCTTGATCGCGGTGTCGGCCGCCGCAAAGACCGGCCCGGTGTCGAGGCCAGCATCGATCAACATCAGTGATACGCCGGTGTAGTCGTCGCCGGCCAGGATCGCTCGCTCGACGGGGGCGGCACCGCGCCAGCGAGGCAACAGCGAGAAGTGAACGTTGACAAAGCCGTGCTTGGTCAACTCCAGGACCTCTGGCTTGAGAATGCGTCCGTATGCCACTACGACGGCAATGTCGAGATTTCTGTTCGTGAACAACGATCGCAAATCTGAGTGACTGTTCGGCTGGTGCACCGGCAAGCCCCACTCCACGGCAGCATGCTTGACGGGCGGAGCCTCCAGGCGACGCCCTCTTCCCTTGGGACGATCCGGCTGGGTGACGACCAACTCGACAGAAGCCACTTCCATCAGGGCTGCCAAGGACGGCACCGCCGCCGATGGAGTGCCCAAGAATGCAGCTCGGATCACAGGTGACCTGCCGATCCCACAGAATCTTCACGAATGTCGCGCAAAGCCTGCTTTTTTGCCCGCCGGGAGAGCCGCTCGAGGAGCAGCATGCCATGGAGGTGGTCAATCTCGTGCTGGAGCACACGCCCCATGAGTTCCTCGCCTTCGAACTCGACAGGGTTGCCCTCGATATCAAAGCCGCGAGCCTTGGCGAAGTCGGGACGCTTGATCGGCCAGTAGTAGCCCGGCACGGACAAACATCCTTCGTCGAATGTCCACGTACCAGACAGGTCGACGATCTCGGGATTGACCATCGTGAACGGACCCTCTCCAATGTCAGCGACAAAGATCCGCTTGGAGATCCCGATCTGAGGGGCCGCCAACCCAACTCCGGGCGCCTCGTACATTGTCTCGAGCATGTCTGCGACCAAACGTTCGAGTGATTCGGCGTCGTCGGTCACATCGGCGGCCGTTGCTCTGAGAACTGGGTCGCCAAATGTTCTAATTGGGTAGATGGCCATAGATCCGAGTGGGGGTAGCGGGCGTTGCGAGCTTCGGCCCGCATGACTTGGAGATCATACCCACGCGGTCATAGATCAATCGGATCGGCATCGATGCGTACCTTGAGACCGGAGTCGCGCCATCGTTGCACGATGGTGCGGAGTTGGACTCTGCTCCCCTGTATCGAATCACCCTGGATGAACCATCGGGTCCTGCCTCCACCGGTCTCGGGGCCATGCACCTGCACGCCGTCGTCGGCCAGCACCTCGAGGTCATCAGATTGGGAAGTCGTATCGCCGCTGACCTCGATCGCGATCAACGAGGCTGCCGGGGGCAGATGATCTCGCTCTCGCTCTCGGTTGAGCGTATTGAGAAACTCGATTGAGTGGCCGCTGCGTAGTACTTCGAGAGCGCGATGCTCTGGCTGACCGGTTTGGACAAGACAGCGTCGCCCCGTCCCTCTAGCAACGGTCGATGCCACCCTGACCAAGAGCCGAACCGCATCGTCTTCTGCTCGGTAGTTGGGAGCCATCAACAACGAATCCGCATCTACGGCCACCGTAAGCGCTGTTTCCGGGACATAGGGCAAGTCACGTTCTGACCCAACGACAATCTGTCGCCCCGACCCCACCGCACCGACTTGATCCGGTGAAATCTGTTTCTGGAGCTCATCGGCAACACGACCCATCCCCGCCCCAAGCGGTTCGAAACGGCGGCCTCCACATTCGACGCAGGGACCGAGACTGGCTCCGCACCTCTTGCAGCTGTCACCACGATCCGGCCCAGACGAGCACTCGGGGCATCGTCGTAGCTCCCGGCAGCGCACACAGCGGAACGCCGGGGCATATCCACGCCGCGACACGAAGACGAAAACCTGCCCTCCACGCTTCACCACCTGCCGGATCGCCTGGACCGTTCGCGACGAAAGGCTCCTGCCGACTGGTGAATCCTCGCGACGATCGACCAATTCCACGAGTGGCCAGACTCGACCTGGAGGCTCAACCACTGCCGCTCCTTTTGCGAGCGTATCGAGCGTCGGCACCGGTCCCAGGAAGACCACAGACGTCCTCTCGACAAGCGCACGTCGCCGAACCAGATCGCGCACCTGCAGAGTGGGGGTCTGCTTGGACTTCATTGCCCTCCTCCCCTCTTCGACGACGATCCACATCGCCGGCCCCCCAAGGGGCCACAGCGCGATCTCCGGTGTCCCCACCACAAGGAATCCGGGATGCCGCATCGTTGCTACCCAGACCTTTGTCGCCTCCTTGGCGGCAAGAGCAGACGAAGCGTATTTCACGCGATCGCCGTAGATCGCGGCTAGCCGATGCGCAAGATCCTTCGCTTCATCAACAGTCGGAGCCACCACGGCAACGTTCTTGTCACTGCGGAGCGGTTCATTGGCGATATCGGCAATGACGGTGGCGTACGGCCCGTCGGAGATGTAGCAGGTGGGCCTGACTCGGGCCCCCCCGGCCGCGCTGGCGCTCACCTCGGGCAGCGGTGAACTGAGCTTCGGGATAGTCGACTTGGCTGTCTTCCCTTTGCCCCGTGGCAAATTGGGCGGAGCGGCTCGGCCGAGCAGTACCGATAGAGGGGCGACGTAGTGCAGTGCCGCCCAACGCAAGGTCTGGAGGAGACCGTCATCGAAGACGGGTTGGTCTCCCGATACCGAAACAATCGGCTTCAAGAACGAAGTGTCGCCACTGCGTATTGAGGCCACGTAACCGCGGATGCGGCGGGAACCGAGCGGTATACGCACGATCGAACCCACTTCGAGAGCGACTAGGTCCTCAGGAATTCGGTAGGCGAAGCCGTCGTCGACGGCGAACGTCGGCAGATCGGGTACTACCTGGGCGATTGGTCCCGCCGGGCCGTTCACCCGCGATCGTACGAGGCGATGATCCGATCCCACAGACGGGAAGCGACTTCTCGCTTGGTAAGCAGTGGCCACGTCTCTGCAGAGCCGTCGGGGGTATACACAGTCACCTCGTTCGTATCTGTGGCGAACCCTGAGCCTGTCTTGGCGACATCATTGCCGACCAGGAGATCGATATCCTTGCTGGTTGCCTTGCGCAGCGCACCGTCGAGCGATCCGGTCTCAGCAGCGAACCCGACAAGGAAAGGACGAGGTTCCATCGCCGCAACGCCGGCCAACACATCTGGAGTAGGTTCGAGATCGATGGCAGGAAGTCCTTCGTTACGCCGCAGCTTTGCCGCTTCAGGGTTCTTGGGTCGAAAATCCGCAACCGCAGCGGCCATCACCGCGACATCACAGTCGCCGGCCTGCGCCCACGTAGCTTCCGCCATTTCCTGTGCGGTCTCGACCGATATCACAGAGACACCGGCCATTGCAGGGGGCGGTGCACTTGTCACAAGCACGACGTCGGCTCCCCGGCTGGCAGCCTCAACCGCGATCGCGTTGCCCATCTTCCCCGATGACCGATTCCCGATGTAGCGAACTGGGTCAATCGCCTCACGAGTGCCGCCTGCTGTGACGAGGACCCGCCATCCATCGAGTTCACGAGTCAGAGCTGCGGCGACTGCCGCAACAATCGCCTCGGGTTCGACCATTCGGCCCTGGCCAACATCGCCACCGGCCAACGGCCCAACCGCGGGGCCGACCACGATCGCACCATCGGCAACAATCTCAGCGATGTTGCGCTGCGTTGCGGGCTTGCTCCACATTTCGGTGTGCATGGCGGGCGCCACCACAAGCGGAGCCTCTGCGGCGAGGGCAGTGCCGATCAGCACGTTGTCGGACAATCCGCTGGCGAGCTTGGCCATTGTGGCCGCCGTGGCAGGAGCGATGATCATTGCATCGGCCCACTGCCCGAGGGTTGTGTGCGGACTGACGTCGGCTTCGTCGAAGAAGCCGACGACCGGGTATTCGCCCGTTATCGCCGCAAAGGTCTGCGCACCGACAAACTCAGTTGCGGCATCGGTGAGAACACACCGCACCTTGGCTCCAGCCTCCATGAGGCGCCGGGCGAGGTATGCCGCTTTGTAGGCGGCTACACCACCGGAGACCCCAAGGACAATCCGGCGTCCGGTGAGCATGTCCTACTCCTCGGTGTCGATGACGACCTTATCGTTGTCGATCTCTTCGAATGCGATTGAAAGTGGCTTTCGTGACATCGAGTGGACCTGCGGTGGCACATAGCTGCCAAGACCTTCGCCAAGCTGGTTGAAGTAGGCGTTGATCTGGCGGGCGCGTCGTGCTGACAGCACGACCAGTGCGAAACGTGAGTTGGTCTTCGACAGTACGCGACCGATTGGTGGTTGGATCATCGTGAAGGGGTGCTCCTGCGTGTAGAGAGGACAGTCAGGGACTATCCGCGGCGGCCAGTATAGAGACGATCTCGTCCGCTACGGAGCCAACCTCGGAGTTTGTCACCAAATAGTCGAATTTTGCATGTGCTTCTTCAATCTGCGAGCCGGCTACGGACAGCCGTTTCTTGATGTCAGACTCAGAAGTATCCCCACGATGACGCAGCCTGCGCTCGAGTTCAGCCAGCGACGGCGGCAGGATAAAAACCAGCACTGATTCGGGGTAGGAAAGCTTCACCTGGCCGGCACCATCGTTCTCGATATCAAGCAGGACATTCTCGCCGCTATCGATATGCGACAGGACCTGCTTGCGTGGCGTCCCATACAGATAGCCCGAGTATTCGGCCCACTCCAGGAACTCGCCCGCAGCAATGCTCTTCTCGAACTCGTCACGCTCAACAAAGACGTAGTCAACGCCGTCGACCTCGCCGGGGCGACGGGATCGGGTCGTCCAAGAAGCGGAGAAGTGGAACTGCATCCTCTCGTCGAGAGCGCGTACGACGCTCGACTTCCCGACCCCCGAGGGTCCTGAGACAACCAGCAATGTGCCCTTGGTTACGCCGCTACCCGACTCTGCCTCAGTCACCGGCGTCACTAAAAAGACTCGAGGAGAGCTTCCTTTTGGCGGGGCCCGAGACCGCGCAAGCGACGGTTCTCCGCGATGCCAAGCTCTTCCAGAAGACGCTTTGCTTTGATCTTTCCCATGTGCGGCATCGAAACCACAACGGCGCTCACCTTGATGCCTGCGATGAGGTCGTTTTCCTCGGCACGCTCAAAAACATCTTCGAGCGACAGCGATCCGGTCTTCAGCAGCTGCTTGACCTCAGCACGCACCCGACGGGCTTCGCCAGCACGCGCCAACGCAGCCGCTCGCTGCTCATCGGTCATCTTCGGTGCTGGCATGTGGCGCGCTCCTCAGCTGGATCTATGGGTGGACTCTATCAATAGCGACACGTTCAGTCCGGTATCTTCGCCTCGGCAGCGATCGCCTGAGCCGCACTCACCGGATCGGCAGCACCAGTTATCGGTCTGCCGACGACGAGCCAGTCGGCGCCCCGTTCCATTGCTTCGGTCGGCGTCATCACCCGCCGCTGATCGCCGGTTGCGCTGCCCTCGGGCCGCACCCCTGGCGTCACCTTCAACAGACTCGGAGCAACCGCGGCAACCACAGCCAGCTCCTGGGGCGAGCAAACGATCCCCTCGCAACCCGACTGGTCTGCCACCCGGGACATCTTGGATACCATTTTGCCCGGCGTATTCGCCATACCCAGCGTGGTGAGGTCCGTTTGCTCGAGACTGGTGAGCACCGTCACCCCGAGAATCCCGGCGAACCCATTTGAACTCTCCCCAAGGCCCTCGACTGCGGCACGCAGCATTGCCCCGCCGCCCGAAACGTGGGCCGTGATCCACCGGACCCCGAGACGACCGAGACGATGCGCCGCCGCTCCAACCTGACTGGGGATGTCATGAAGCTTGGCATCGGCGAACACAGGCTTGCCGAGATCGACCAAGGCGGTGGCTACGCCCGGGCCCGCGCCGTGCAGCAGTCCGAGGCCCACCTTGAACGCCCCAACGTGAGGAGCAACCCGTTTCGCAAGGCGTACTGCATCCTCAGCCGTTGCCAGGTCCAGGGCCACGATTATCCGGGTGTCGGTCACCATGGTTCTGCGGCTCCTACCAATTCCGCGATATCGGCGATGCGATGCTTGCTCATATAGCGGCGCAACTGGGTGATGATACGCCCGCCAATGCGGGGGCTGGCAAAGTGCACTGTTCCCACACCGACTGCAGAAGCTCCTGCGAGCAGGAATTCCACAACGTCAGAGCCACTGGTCACCCCACCGCTGCCAATTATGGCCAGCCCCGGCAGTGCCTGGCTGACCTCCCACACACAGCGCAGGGCGATCGGTTTGATCGGCGAACCCGAATAGCCTCCAACTACACCCGAAAGCAGAGGACGGCGTGTCTCGATGTCGAATCCTGCGCCCCAAACGGTGTTGCCCAACACGACCCAATCAGCGCCGGCTGTCGCAACTGCATCTGCAATGGAGACGATATCCTCGGAGTTCGGAGTGAGTTTGGCACCGATCGGCAACTCGGTGCTCTGGCGGACCTCCGCTACGACTTCGGCAGCCGCCTTCGCATCAAGGGCGAACATGCGCCCGCTCTCCAGATTCGGACATGAGAGATTCACTTCGATGGCACGGACGGTGGTACCACTCAACTTGGCGGCGACCTCGGCGAACTCCGCCGCATTCTTGCCTACCGCTGATCCCCACACGTCAGTCGGCACAGATTCGAGCTGTGGGCCGACATCGGCGGCCCACCGGACTACTCCGGGGTTCTGGATCCCAATGCCGTTCAGCATTCCGGCTCCTGTTGAACCCATCCGTGGTGGTTTCCGTCCTGCCCACGGGGTGCCGCTCACCGACTTGGCGACGGCAGCCCCGTAAGCAGTCAGATCCCCTACCCCAGCAAAATCGACGACTGATCCAACGGTCCCGCAGGATGCGACCAGCGGACTCTTCAGGTCGTAGCCGCCAAGCCGGGTTGCAATCACCCGGCTACTCCTGCAAGGTCTGTCAATGTGCCGTTGCGGACAGTGAACTCGCCTTGGTAAACGGTGTGCACTACCCCGCCACTCAGTTCCATGCCTAGATACGGTGCATTCGAACTACGCGACACAGTCCGCTCGGTGTTGGCCACCGCTTCCGGATCGAATACCACGAGATTCGCCGATTGCCCGGCTGCCAACCGTCCTTGTGTCTCTAGACCAACGATGGCCGCCGGCGCCGTCGACATCACATTGAAGAAGTCCTCAGGGGGTAGTGCCGCCACTGTGTTCACGACCGCGGCCGCCCACTCCAGTCCGGTTACGCCGAACGGTGAGTCCTCCCAAGGGTGGTCGGTCTCATGCTCGGCGTGCGGAGCATGGTCGGTTCCGACAACGTCGATGACCCCGGTGCGCAACCCCTGTCGAACCGCAGCGACATCCGATGGAGAGCGCAGTGGCGGCATCATCTTGAACATCGGGTTGCTGTCCTCGACAAAGCTGTGGTCAAACAGAAGGTGATGCGGTGTCACCTCTGCGGTGACAAGGAGCCCCTCCTCTTTCGCATCTGCGATCAGCGCCACCGCACCGGCCGTGCTCAGATGTTGGACGTGATAGCGGGCACCGGTGAGGCGAACCAAGCTCAGGTCGCGAGCGATGACGATCTCCTCAGCCTCGCCTGGAATGCCGGCCATACCGAGCCGCGAGGACACCTCGCCTTCGTGCATCTGACCTCCACTGGCAAGTCCCGCGTCAATGCAATGCTGGGCGACAACTCCCCCACGTTCGGCCAGATACTCCATCGCCCGACGCAACAGACCTGCATCGGCCACGCTGTCACCGTCGTCAGTAAACAACGTGACGCCTGCGCTCCACATCTCATCGAGATGGGCAAGCTTCTCCCCTGCTCTGCCTTCGGTAATTGCCCCGCTGGGCACTACCTCGACAAGTCCGACTTGCTTGCCGCGGTCACTAATGAATCGCGCCAGGTAACCCGAGTCAACGACGGGGTCGGTGTTCGGCATGGCAACAACCGCGGTGTAACCGCCTGCCGCGGCCGCCCGCGACCCGGTGGTGATGTCTTCCTTCCACTCCTGGCCGGGCTCCCGCAGGTGGGTGTGCATATCGACAAACCCCGGCCCGACCCAGGCACCTGCACAATCAACCGCTTCACCCCTGACTGCGATATCTTCACCGATCTCGACAACTACACCATCGACAACCGCAATGTCTTGCAGACCGGGGAGCGTCTCTCCATCGGCAACGACGACCGCATTCTGCAACGTGAACTCACTCATCTCTGCTACCTCCCAGCAGCTGGAATAGCGCAGCCATGCGCACCGCCACTCCATTGGTCACCTGCTCGAGCACCTTGCATCGGGGATCGTCGGCGACACCCGCGTCAATCTCGATCCCTCTGATCATGGGACCGGGGTGAAGAACGATCGCTTCAGGCTTTAGCCGCGCCATTCGAGCGTCGGTCATGCCGAATCTCTCCCGATACTCGGCGACAGACGGGAAGACCGAAGCCCCGCCGCGCTCTGCTTGCACTCGAAGCACGTACACGGCGTCGACCTCGCTGAGCACCTCGTCGAAGTTGGACGTCGCAGTGACCGGCCACCCGGTGAGGTCAGGAGGGAGCAATGTCGGTGGTGCCACCATGGTGACTTCCGCTCCAAGTGTCGTGAATGCCCAGGCGTCAGATCTCGCTACTCGGGAATGTCTGATGTCTCCGACGATGGCAATCCGCAAGCCTTCAAGGGTGCCGAAATGCTGCCGCAGAGTCAGCGAATCCAAGAGGGCCTGCGTCGGATGCTGGTGGGCACCGTCGCCCCCGTTGACAACGGGAAGTCGTGACCATTCCGCAACCCGCCAAGCCGCACCTGTGGACTTGTGCCGAACCACCATGAGATCGACACCCATCGCCTTCACCGTCAGCACCGTATCTTTGAGGCTCTCGCCCTTCTTCAGAGACGAAGTTCCCGGCGAAAAGGACACGACGTCGGCAGACAGTGCTTTGGCGGCAGCGTCGAAGGACATCTTGGTTCTTGTCGATGGCTCAAAGAACATCATCGCGACGGCCTTGCCCCGAAGCGCAGGGACCTTCGGAATGGGCCTATGCATGACCTCGTAGAACTCGTCAGCGTCGTCAAGCAAGCTGTCGAGAGTGGCGCGGTCCACTCCCTCCATGGTCAATAGATTCTTCATGTTGTCTCCCCCTGGTCGGAGCCTGGGCCCTCGATCCACACCCCGTCCTCCCCGTCGATCTCAGCAACCCGCACAGTCACATGCTCGGAGCCGGAGGTGGGAAGGTTCTTGCCGACGAAGTCTGCTCGGATAGGAAGCTCACGGTGGCCGCGATCGACGACAACCGCGAGCTGGACGACGGCCGCTCGGCCAAGGTCGGCCAAGGCGTCGAGGGCAGCCCGGATGGTCCGCCCGGTGTAGAGGACGTCATCGACAAGCACGATGGTTGCGCCATCTATGTCACCTGGAACCTCCGTGGGTCCCAATTCGATACGGGGACGACTATCGATATCGTCGCGATACATACCGATGTCGATGATTCCACAAGGGACTTCATGGCCCTCGATCTCCTCGAGGAGTGCAGCCAAGCGCTGTGCGATCGGGCCACCTCTGGTCCGGATACCGACCACGACGACGTCTGCGGTTCCGCGGTTACTCTCGATGATCTCGTGTGCGATACGACGAAGAGCCCGCCCCATATCGCTGCCGGACATCACAGATCGCATGGCTCCACCGGCCCCTCTGGGGTTGCGGCCTGTCTCCTCGGAGACGGCGTGCGAGACGACGTTGTGTACATCGATGCTCCTTCCTTTCCGGCCTCACAGGACCGGTCTTAAAGGTTGGTTACTTACCCGGCACCGGCCAGCGCGGTCGGTACCAGAATTCGACGATAGCACCCGTCGGGCCTGTCGCGCAGATTCACCCAAATGGCGATGGGGAGAGGGCTATTTTGCCGCAGCCTCTTCTACCAGTCTGGAGAGAACACCGTTCACAAAGGCTCCACTGCGCTCCGTAGAGAAGCGTTTCGCCATGTTCACAGCCTCTGAGATGACAACACCGACTGGTGTGTCGCCGAGACGGAGTTCGTGCAACGCCAGACGAATGATGTTGCGATCAACGGCAGGCATTCGCTCGATGCGCCACCCTGTCGCAGCCGCGGCAATCGCCGAATCGATCAGTTGACGATCCGCCCACGTGCCTTCGACAAACCGCTTGGCACGCCCAGAAAGGCCGGTCGTGATCGGCTCGGAACCCGTCATGTCAGCTGCGTAGAGAGCGCCAAGGGCTTGATCTCGAGCTGAAGCCCTGCTCACGAAACCCGCGTGATGTAGTCGCCGCTGCGGGTATCAACTTTCAGGAGGTCGCCCTGTTCGACAAACAGAGGCGCCTGGACAACGAGGCCCGTCTCCATGGTCACCGGTTTGGTTGCGCCGGACACCCGATCGCCCTTCACACCTGGCTCGGCATAGGTGACCGTCATCTCGACGGACGCCGGCAGGTCAATCCCGATGGGATTGGCCTCGAATATCGGCAACTGGACCGTCATTCCTTCCCTGAGGAATGGAGCCGCATCGGTCACAAGCTCCTGCGGAACTGCCATTTGCTCGTACGTCTCACCATCCATGAAGTGGAATCCCATGTCGTCGCTGTAGAGAAACTGGAATTCCCGCCTGTCGATCTTGGCATCCTGGACGTTCTCACCGGCGCGGAAGGTGCGTTCGGCCACTGCACCGGTGTCGAGGTTGCGTAGCTTCATCTTCACAAATGCCTTGCCCTTGCCCGGCTTGGTGTGCTGGTGGTCGACGACCTGGAACAGTCCGTCGGGGAGATTGAGCGCCATCCCGGCGCGAACATCGTTTGTTGAAATCATGCCTCTAGACCTTTTTCTGATTTGGTGAGAACTTCATGGCCGGTCTCGGTGACGACAACCATGTCCTCGATTCGGATGCCACCGAAGCCCGGAACGTACACGCCCGGCTCGACTGTGACAACATGACCAGCGGCGAGAACATCCTCCGACTTCGGCGCAACCCGCGGCCCCTCATGAATCTCGAGCCCGACACCGTGCCCGGTGCTGTGCACAAAGAGGTCCTCGTAATCGTACTTACGCAGGACGGCTCGACAGGTTTCGTCTACGTCGTGCCCGGTAACTCCTGGCTTGACCGCCGCTATTCCCGCTTCCTGTGACTCGAGCACCGCCTGGTGCATTCGTTTGATCTCGGGGTCGGCCTCAGCGTTTAGCCATATCGTCCGCGACATGTCGGAGTGATAGCCGTCAACGGTGCAGCCGTAGTCGAGCAAGAGCAGCTCGTCACCAAGCGGATCGCCAAGCGAGAGATGATGCGGCAGCGCCGCGTTGGCCCCCGATGCAACGATCGGCGGCCAACCCGCCTGCCTACCTCCCGCATCTCGCATCGCCCCGATGAGCGCCCACCCGAGATCTCCTTCGATGTCGATGTCGGCGGCCAATCCCCGAACCCTGTCGAACGCTGCATCCCCCGCCGCAGCCGCCTTGGCCAACGACTCGATCTCAACGGCGTCCTTGATCTCGCGAAGACTCTCCACTGTGCCTTTGGTGGGAACGAGATTTGACTGCGTCTTCGCCTTGAGTCCGTGAACGAACGACCAGCGCACATGCTGTGACTCCAGACCGACTCGGTCGTGGCCGGCGAGTTGTGCGGCGAGCACATCTTCGAGACCCGTCCGATACACCTCGAGTTCCGCACCTTCGATCTGATCAAGGAGGCGGCCGCCGAGCTCGCTGTAGCGACCGTCGGTAATGAACACGAAACGCTCGTCCGACACGAAGATGAAGCCGTTGCTCCCTGTGAATCCGGTCAAGTAGCGGATGTTGGGCAGAAAGGTAATGAGAAGCGGGTCCTCGAGGTTCTGGCGAAGTCGCGCAATACGCTGGTTGTACAAGGCAAACCCCTCTGTCTTTGGGCTCTTTCGACGCGACGATACACCAGCAACCGACTGGCATAGCTACCCGAGTGCAACTCCGACGGCCGCCAATCCCGTTGCGATCTGCCCCTCAGCAACGTGTCGCAGCACCGGCCGGCCAAAGTCCTCGAGCAACACCATGCGGATTCCCGCAGCGTCTCTCTTCTTGTCGCGGCCCATCAGTGTTGCCACCAACTCGACGTCAACTGCCGGCGCTACGACCGGTAGTCCAAGGTGTTCGATGATGGTGCGCTGCCGAGCGGCATGGGGGAAGCCGAGCATCTCTTCGGAAATCGCTCCCGCAGCAACCATTCCAATCGCAACAGCTTCACCGTGCGAGATCGAACCAGCCACCTCAATGGCATGGCCGATGGTGTGGCCATAGTTCAAGATCGCACGCAGCCCTTTTTCACGGAAGTCGGCTGTGACCGCGTGCACTTTTACCGCGATTGCCGCAGGGACCACAACATCGAGAGATGCCGCAATTCCGTTGCTCTCGTACTCGTCAACGATCGCCCGGTCCGCAATAAAGCCGGCCTTGACCGCCTCAGCAGCGCCTTCGCGTCGCAATGCGCCGGGGATCTCGTCGAGGAGATCCAAGTCCACGATGACTCTGGAGGGATGCCGAAATACTCCAGCCAGATTCTTGCCGCCGACGTTGACCCCGGTCTTGCCGCCGATGGACGCGTCGACTGCACCGAGCAGAGAGGTCGGCAGATAGACAACGTCGACACCTCGTAGATACGTGGCCGCAGCAAACCCGGCGAGATCCGTCAAAGCACCTCCCCCGACGCCAATGACGAGGTCGGAGCGAGTGAAGCCAAGCGAATTGAGCCACTCGTAGACATGCTCCACGGTGGTCAGGTTCTTGGCCGCCTCACCATCAGGGAGGATGCGCACATGGGCGCTCGAAGTGCGATCTCGTCTTGCCTGGTCGGCAACGAGTTCGGCAAGAGCAGCCACCGCGGGTTGAGTGAGCACCGCAACGTTCGCCACTTCGCGCACTATCAGATTGTCGGCGTTTGCCAGCCCGCGCCCGACACGAATCTCACAGCGCCTGCCGTCGGCACCATCAATGGTGTGAATGGCGGTGCTGCCCACTAGAAGTCCGCTACGTGTTTCCGATAGGCACCAACGGCACCACGTAGCTCCTTGATGGTATCGCCACCGAACTTTCGCTGGATCTCGTTGGCGAGCACAAACGCGACCATTTGCTCGCCGACAATCGCGGCGGCAGGAACGGCGCACACATCGCTGCGCTCCCTGAAGGCCTTCTCTGCCTCCTTGGTAACCACATTGACAGTGTCCAGCGGCCGCATGACAGTGGAGATCGGCTTCATTGCCGCCCGCACCCGTACAACATCCCCAATCGTCATTCCACCTTCGAGACCACCGGCGCGATTTGTCTTTCTCGTGAACCCGCCGTCCTCGTGATATATCTCGTCATGGGCCGAAGAGCCGGGGGTGGCTGCCATCTCATACCCGTCACCGACTTCAACACCCTTGACGGCCTGGATCGACATCATGGCCTCGCCAAGTGCGGCATCGAGGCGACGATCCCAGTGCACGTGTGAGCCGATCCCGATCGGAAGCCCATAGGCCAAGACCTCGAATACGCCACCAAGCGTGTTCCGATCGTCCTTGGCCTTCTCGATTGCTGTGACCATCGCGGCCTCGGCATCCTTGTCGAAGGCTCGTACCGGC
The DNA here is from genome assembly GCA_024228555.1 of bacterium. Classification (GTDB taxonomy): domain Bacteria; phylum Actinomycetota; class Acidimicrobiia; order Spongiisociales; family UBA5794; genus JAAETI01. Next base: position 33,486 of record JAAETI010000909.1, read on the forward strand.
GAGGCATCTATCTCGGCCGAGTCAGCGGCAGTTGGCACAGGGGTGTCCACTACTGAAGCTTCGCCGATGGCGACGACATGGCTGACGATGTTGACGTCGATCGCGTTCAGCAAGGCTTTAGCGAGATAGCCGACAACGGTCCGAGCGGCAGTTTCTCGGGCCGATGCTCGTTCCAGTATGTCGCGCGCATCTCGGGTGTCGTACTTGATCATCCCTGCAAGATCAGCGTGGCCGGGTCGAGGCGTCTGCAGGGGCCGCTTGCTGGCGCCAGCAGCAGTCGACATCTCCCTTTCCCACTTCGGCCATTCAGTGTTGCGAACGATCACGGCGACCGGGCTGCCGAGGGTCTTGCCAAAACGGATCCCGCCCATGATCTCAATCTCGTCCTTCTCGAGTGCCATTCGCCGTCCCCTGCCAAGACCGAGACGACGTCTCGCCAACTCGGCGGCCAAGTCGTCTGCGGAAACGGCAAGGCCGGAGGGAAGACCCTCGACAATGGTCACAAGACCTGGGCCATGGGATTCGCCGGCTGTTAGAAATCGGAGCATGACGCCCGATAGTAGGCAGATTCCTGATGGGGTCGACGCACCCCCCATCGACTCGGCAATAAAGAGAGCGAAGGGCCTCTCGGCCCTTCGCTCAGAAAGGGGTTTGGAATTGGCTAGCGCCCTAATCCCGGGTGACGATTCCCCCCACCGTGAGAAGTCACACCCCCGTGTGCACCCGCTTTGCATCGCTGCTCGGCGAGTAGACGCATCATAGGCCCGGCAGTGACTAGTCCCAAGGACCGCCCCTCATCTATGACGCACGGAGGTACCAGTCGAGAAGTTCCTCCCCCCAAATCAGGGCGATCCAAGCTCCGACGACCAGATAGGGTCCGTAGGCGAACTTGGCGTCTCTCTTCTTCTTGGTGAGAGCCAGGAGCCCAACCGCGGCAACGCCACCCATCAGGATCGCGAGCACCGACCCGAGCATCAGGATGTTCCAACCCAGGTATCCGAGGAACAAGCCCAGAAGAAGGGCGAGCTTCACATCGCCCATCCCAAAGCCACCTCTGGCAACCAGGCCAACGGCCAGCAGGATCAGGAAGTAGACAACACCACCGAGAATGCCCCGCAGCAAAGCCGATGATCCGCCGTCGATGATCGCACCAATCACGAGGAGGGCTGCGCTCACACCCAAACCTGGGAACAAGACACGGTTCGGAATCAACTGATGGTCGAGGTCGATAAGAGCCAGAGCGAGCGTCGCAGTCCCGAAGACCAGAAAGGCAGGGAGCACGGCCCAGCTATCGACGGTGCGTGTCACCAGCCATCCATACGCAGCCCCAGTGAGCACGGCTGCCACCCACCACCCGACGGGTCGGGGCCGATCCTCAACACCCATCCGTGGTGGCACCACCTGCGCCAGCCACACCGCAACTAGTCCCCCGATGGTCGAAACCACAACCGCTGCCAAGACCAGCGAAGTTGGTGCCTGCGTCGACACGAAACTCATTTGTCTCCTCGTGGTCTATGTCCGTCGCTCTAGTTCCGCCAGCGCTGCCGATCGAAACACGGAGGAGTCGACATCGACCCCTGTCCAGATGGCGAAGCTGCCGACCGCTTGGCCGACCAGCATGTCAAGACCATCCGCTACCGGAAGTCCCACGTTGCGAATCGCCGCGACTGATGGTGTCTCTGCGTCGCCATAGGACATATCGAGCAATCCGGCCGCTGACTCAAGGAGATACTCGGGAAGCGTCTCGCCGCCCATTCCCAACGACGTGGCATTTACCAACACCCCGCCAGGTATTGGATCGCCCCACGCAATGACCTGGGCGCCTACTGCCACTCGCTCGACCATGGTCTGCGCCACCTCGGGACGACGCGCCACGACATAGAGTTCGTGCCCCTCAAGAGCGACTTGGGCGGCAGCCGAAGCGCCTCCTGCTCCCAGGATCACAACGGGTAGATCGATCGGAAGACACCCAACCTCCCAAGCGGACCGGATACCCAGGATGTCGGTGTTGTCACCAAACAGCAGTCCCTCCTGCATCGAGAGCGTATTCACCGCCCCGGCCCGAGCCGCAGGCAACGAGATCTGGTCACACACGTCGTAGGCGACAATCTTGTGGGGCATGGTCACGTTGGCGCCGTCCAATCCGCCATTGCGAATCGAGACAACGCCGGTGAGAAACCCGTCGTGATCAACGTCGTGAGCGGTGTAGTCCCCTTCGATACCGGCGTTTGCGAACGCAGCCCGGTGCATGGCAGGCGACAGCGAGTGTCCTACCGGTGAACCGAAGATCGCCAGGTTCACGGGGTTAGTACCCCTGCTTCCTTCGCTTCCGCTTTCTTCTGATTGTGCTCTTCGAGTGTCTCGCTGAAGCCGTGAGTTCCGTCCTCGCTGATCAGCACGTAGTAGAAGAACTCGGTCTCAGCCGGGCTGGCTGCGGCTTCGATCGAGGCGAGACGCACTCCCCCGATGGGCGTCGGCGGCAGATCCGGGTACAGATATGTGTTGTAAGGGCTGTCCACCTGAAGGTCTGCGTTGGTCACTTCGCCCGGGTTGACGCCGAGTGCGTAAATGATCGTCGCATCGATCTGCAACGCAATGCCCGCCTCGAGACGGTTCGTGATGACGGAAGCGACGACCGGCCGTTCCTCGTCGAGCTTCACTTCCTTCTCGATAAGTGAGGCAATGATCAAGCCGTCG
>JAAETI010000910.1 GCA_024228555.1 bacterium
GACATGCTTCCTCCTTGGATTGCTCGTACGGAAGTTCTCTCAATCTTCCCACTCTGGTCGCCTTCGGTCAAGGCGTCCGCTTTGGTTTGGGGGGCCTGCGTCACAGGAGTGGGGCAGGGGGTTGCGCTCGTGTCTAGAGCCTCCAGAAGGTGGTGTCTGGCACCACTTAAAATCTAGAAATGATGAACTTACGCCCGTCACAGATTTCCTCCCGGGTCTGTCCCACGGTTCTTGGACTCGGAAGAGACCCGTCGCGGTCTCCTCAAAGTCCGATCTCGCCATGCACTGGGCTCTGGCCAAGCAACGATCGGCGCCCAAGACGCACCTCTTCCGAGGCGCATTCTGGCGCCGACGACTGCGGGTCCTCTGATCGACTCTGTGAACGATCCTCGATGTCGGCCGGGGCACCCTGAGGCTGGGCGGTGACCGTCTGCGGATCTATAGATCGTGGATCTGTTCGGCGTGGTGGTGATGGTCCTCGATGAGCCAGTCGACGTTCTGCCGAATGGTCATCTCTTCCCCCTCCGCCAGCACACCGGACCCGCCACGCTACCGCTCCTCGGAGAGTGGACGCAGGAAGGCGGCCAGCTCGCCGGCAGCCTTCCCAGACTACGCGACGCATACAGCGGACCCGTCGGGGCCTACGCACACCTTGAATACAACGAAAACCCGAAGTTCGGCAGCGCCGCCGACGAGTCCTTCTTTACGCTTGGGCAGGGCGACTACACCCCAGAGCGCTACGCCGATGCCGCGGTCGGCTGGAAGGAGATGGGTGCGCAGATAATCGGCGGCTGCTGCGCTACGACGCCCGACTACATTAGGGCGGTGCGAGCCGCCGTCAAGCCCTAGCGGGCAGACTCGGACAGTGAGTTAATCGCCGATTATGGCAAAAGGCCCGCTACAGCGCCGTCGGGATCATGCTCTGGGCTCCGGCGCGGAACTGTTTTATGACACGCCGCTCGAGATTGTTCGAGGCGACGGCGTCTATTTGTACGACAGGGGCGGGCGACGCTATGTCGACATGTACAACAACGTGCCTTGCGTCGGACACGCCAATCCTGCGGTTGTACAGGCCATGGCAGAGCAACAGGCCACTGTCAACGTTCACAGTCGATATCTTCATGAAGGTATCGTGGCTTTCGCCGAACGGTTCGCCGGGCTCAATCATGATGGTATCGAAAGTGTGGTGTTCAGCTGCAGTGGCACCGAGGCCATCGAAGTCGCCATTCAGATGGCTCGCATCGTCACAGGAAACCGCGGCCTCATTTGTACGGACGCCACCTATCATGGCAACAGCGAACTGGTCGATTCGCTCACCAACGTTGGTTGCGCAACGAACCAGACGGGTGAGATCCGCGGTTTTCCCTTTCCCGAACGCTACAGGCCCCAGGAGGA
>JAAETI010000911.1 GCA_024228555.1 bacterium
CGACCTTGAGTGGTGGTGGGAACACCCTGACATCGGTCACCGGATTGTGGTGTCGGTTGATGAACTGATGCTGATCACCGGGGCCGCCACCAAAGACGAACTCACCCCGTTCCGTTCCTTGACTGGGGGGCGTCTCACTGAACTGGCGGCGGCTTCTCGGTCGTGTGGGATGCACCTAGACATGGCCACCCAATACGGGATCGCCCAAGCCGGCGGCTCGTCAGGGTCGTTGATGAGGTTCAACCTGTCGGGTCGGATGGTCGTCGGTGCTTCCAATCCTGATGGCCTGAAGGCAGCGTTCGACGAACCAGTACCAGATCACATCGCGACCCATCTGTCGGGCACGATCCCCGGTCGTTGCCTGTACGCGCAACTGAACCGGCACCACGGCCAAGAGATCACACCGGGCCAGATCTGGAAAGTGACCCAAAGCGACGCCGAAGCACTGGTTCCGAGTGAACCAACGCATCTGGTGCATGACTTCGACGCGGTCGCTGCGCTTCAACTCCTCGACGACACCCCAAAGACGAACAGTGGAAGGAATAGACGATGATGGGACACCGACTCGGATTCAAAGGCTGGCTGCTGGCCTGGTCGGTAGGGATCTTCTATGTGCTGATGGTCCTCACCAGCCCAACCCAAGTGATCCCCGC